>JBJENB010000212.1:0-4196 GCA_051879975.1 Wujia sp. | reverse complement strand
GAACAGACAGGAGGCGGAGTTCAGTTTAATGGGGAGTTAGCAGCATTAGAAGATACTTATCTTATAGGGAAAATAAGAGCAAAGGCACATCCATTTGTTGAATATTTTAAATTTCTTAAACAGTTTGAGGATGAGAATACGGTTGCCAAATATACAATTCCTGCTCCGGCTCAGACGTTTCAGCAGATGATTATACCGGACAATTATGAAAATACGAGAAAATATTATGCTACAAATGAAGAATTGATTCATGATATTGGAATTGCTTATCAAGATGTGATTCAGCAGTTTTATGAAGCCGGATGTCGAAACCTTCAGTTGGATGACTGTACATGGGGAGCTATTGTAGGAAATTCCGCATCGCAGAGATATAAATCTCTAGGGATTGACTTGGAAGAAGTAAAATCTCAGCTTCTTGAAGTAAATAATTTGGCGCTTGAAAATAAACCGGAGAATATGACAATCACTACACACATTTGCAGGGGTAACTATCATTCTACTTATTTTACAAGTGGACCTTATGATACAGTAGCGGATTATGTGTTTGCTAAAGAAAATGTTGACGCTTTGTTTTTGGAGTATGATGATGAAAGATCTGGTGATTTTGCACCACTTTCAAAGGTTTCAGATGACAAGAAGGTTGTTCTGGGATTAATTACAACCAAATCTCCAATTCTTGAGGACAAGGATAAGGTAATTGCAAGAATTCATGAGGCGGCACAGTATATTTCACTTGATAGATTATATTTAAGCCCGCAGTGTGGTTTCGCATCCTGTGAAATTGGAAATAAGCTTACGGAAGAGGAACAGTGGGCTAAGCTTAAACTCGTCAAAGAAATAGCAGAGGAAGTATGGGGATAACTTTGAGAGCACTGGAAGTTCAGTGCTCTTTTTTAGTTTTGTGAGCTGTGAGCATATAATGTTTATGGCAAAGGAAATATAAAATCAGAAAAGCTATTCCTATGGATGAATATTTAGATAAAACATAAGGTTGATGTATGGCATGACGGCAGATTCCTCGATAAATGGGCAGAGGAAAGGATATTGATAGAATTAAAAAAATGTTTTGCACATTACGACAGGGATGATATTATCCAAGCATTATTCGCTACCGGGGAATTGTTTGCCGGACTTGCAAGGGAAACGGCAGATATGAAGGGTTACATATATCCGATAGAGGCAGAGCAGTATGCTTTTTCGCTATTAAGGTCCTATTTTGAAATTTAATTTGTGTCTTTTTCTACAAGAATTAATATGGTATAATTCGCAAGAAAGATAAATTGTGTATAATAATTAACCATGTGATTGGATGATAGAAAAGGCGAATAGGATATGAATGGCAAAGAAAAAATGGATAGTAAAGAAATATTAAAAATGGGAATAAAAAAGAGCTGGCACAGCTATGAGGTTTTTCTGATTTTAGTCGCTTCTCTTGAAGGATTGATGATGATTTATGGTCTATTCCATTTTGATTTTCATGATTTGATTAGAAAAATGTATTTTTCATGTTATGTTTTTTTGTTTATTTATTCAGTGGTAGCACTGTTTTTAAATAGATTATTTATGAAAAAAACATATAATCTGGATTTTGCCATTAAAAATGTTTGTATATATAATGCAGTGTTGATTTTCTGGTCTGCTTTTGTGTCTGCGCTTGACATCAGTAATGGTGGATATGCTGTAACATATATGACAATATTGGCGGCAGTGGGAAGCTTGATTGCCCTTAATCCGATTTTATATATAAGTGTTTCAGTTTTATCATCTGCAGGGATGATTTTAATTGTTGAATATATTAATCATGTAACACTGCCTTTTCCGTTTTTCCTGAATCATGCAATCTTTTTGCTAGTTGTGATTGCTGTAGAGGTTAGGAATTACTGTTCAACACGGGAACAGTATATGCTAACGAGAAAGCTGGAGAAATGGGCGGAGATAGATGCATTGACCCAGGTGGCAAACCGTCGTGCTTTGGATAATTATGTTGAAGAGCTAAAGCAGGATGGAGGTGCCTTTACATTTGTGTTATTGGATGTCGATAATTTTAAAACTATCAATGATACAAAAGGACATAAGGAGGGAGATAAGTGTCTGATAAAGCTTGCTCATATTTTGTCAGAAATGTTTTCAGATAAGGTTTTCAGATATGGTGGAGATGAGTTTGCTGTCATTTCCTATGAAGCCGCAGATGTTGTAGCAGATAAAATGAATCAAATTAATCAGCGTCTTAAGGAAAGCTGTAAAAATTATGTGTTACAGATATGTGCAGGAGTGTATCATAAAGAGGCAAATCAGGAGGAAGACAGAATATTTGAGCTTGCGGACAATGCTCTGTATGAGGCCAAGCAAAATGGAAAAGCAAGAGCTGTTGTTTATGGTGGAAAGTAATTATAATTTAATATAGAAAAAGGTTGACATAGTCGTACGGCTAAAAATATAATGATATATGATATTTTTGTTTGTACGGCTATTTTTTTAATATAATTGAAAATTTATTTGTACGGCTATTAGTAATATACAATACGTATGTACAAAATTAAGGAGAAATATGAAGATTACAAGTGCCGAGGATTTTGGAAGAGCATTAAAACAGCAAAGAAAACAAATGGGGTATACTCAGTCATATTTGGCTGATGTTACAGGCTTAAGCACGAGCTTTATCTCTGATTTGGAAAATGGAAAGGCCACTGCCGAGTTGGGCAAGGCATTATTTCTGGCGAATCTGTTAGGAATGGATATAGAAATTAGGGAAAGGAATTAATGATGAAGGAGCTTCAGGTAAGTATAGAAATTGAGGGAAAACAGCATATTGTAGGTGTGATAGAAGGTGAAAATCATGAGGATGCACGATTTAGATATTTAGATGAATATATGGACATCCCGGGAGTGAGACCAATATCAATCAGCTTGCCTTTTCAGAGAGAGAGTTTTGCGCCAAAGGTTACAAGGTGTTTTTTTGAGGGTCTGCTACCTGAAGGATTTTCAAGAAAAGCGGTTGCAAACTGGGTTAAGGCAGATGAGGGTGACTATTTAACTATTTTAGAAAAACTGGGACGAGAATGTTTAGGAGCTATTTGTATACAGGAGAAGGGAATATTATGGGAAGAGTCCGACTATGAATCTCTATCAAAAGAGCAGGTTTATGCTCTGGCTTCTGAGGGTGCAACTAAATCAACAAAAATATTGATGGAAACGCATTTGTCTCTAACGGGTGCATCCGGTAAAGTCGGATTATACTTTGATAGTCAGAATAATAAATGGTATCTTCCCAAGGGAAAAGCTGCCAGCACTCATATTGTAAAGCAAAGCCATGTGCGATTTGACAGCATTGTATTGAATGAGCAATTATGTATGAGAACAGCAAATAAGCTTGGAATTGATGTACCTGAAAGCTTCATTATTAATCTTGGAAATGGAACAGACGCAGATGTGCTTTATGCGACTAAAAGATATGACAGGCAATTATTTAATGACAGATTTATTGGAGAATTAAGATGTCCTTACCGCCTGCATCAGGAGGATTTTGCACAGGCACTGGGAATACCTGCTTCTGAAAAATATGAGAGAAATAATTGCAATTATATGAAGCGTATGTTCAAGCTCATAAATGATTATTCTTCAAATCCGGTTGAAGACAGAATAAAATTATGGAAAATGCTAGTATTTAATTATCTCATCGGAAATACGGATTGCCATGTGAAAAATTATTCATTGTTATATAGTTCGGATGTTAAGAGTATTCGCCTTGCTCCTGCGTATGATATTGTATGTACTAGAGTATATGGTATTACAAATGAAATGTCCTTCTACATTGGAGGAGAGTTGGATGTGAAAAAAATAACCAGAGAGACCTTTGCTTATGCCGCAAATGAGATTGCTCTTGGCGAAAAGCTTGCTATGAGAATATTTGATGATATGTCAGATAAACTTGAGAAATGTATTGATGAAGCAGCAGATGAGCTTCTTAACATAGGTTTTAATAATATTAAAGGGGTTAGAGATTCGATTAAGAGGAGTATACTCTAGTTGTAGCGTACATTCAAAAAGGATGAATTGATGAGGCTCCCGAATTGCACAAGTCTGTGATTGGATAGTGTTTCCTTCCCTCCACGATACAATCTCTGATTACATTTGATTTAATGTGCTCCTCATAATATGGTGCACAGCTTGCTTTTTTTAATGGCATGTGATGCCCT
>JBJENB010000211.1:0-4227 GCA_051879975.1 Wujia sp. | reverse complement strand
ATTGTATTCTATACTTTATAAGGAGTGTTAATTATGAAGAGAATAAAATCCATTTTATTACTTTCCTCTTGCTTAATGTTGCTCTCGTTCACCTTGGTTGGATGTGGCAACAATAACAATGACAACAATGGGAGTACTAGCGGAACAGAAACAACCAACAGCAATAATGGTAACAACGACGGTGTAATTGACGACATCGGCAATGCTGTTGAGGATCTCGGTAATGGTGCAGAAAATGCTGTAGATGATGTAGTTGACGGAGTTGACAATGCTACCGACGGAAATAATGCTACCGGAACAGACACTAACAACACCAACAACGGCACAACGAACAACGGCACTACAACCACCAGATAATAGAACAACAGGCCCGATGCGAATTTACGCAACAGGCCTGTTACCTACATAATCTTATTTTTTCGAATATTTAACCTCAAATGCATTTCCCTGCTTTAGCATCATTTTATCATATTGGGAATACATTTTCTGCACACTGTTCTCCAGCAGATAATAGTGATTTATATATGGAATCAGAAGAACCAGCAGTGCAATTGTAAGTGCCAGAACAATAGGTTCTCCAGTCATATTTAAATACAAGATACTGATTATCGTAGCTAAGGCAAACAAAGCCATCACAATTAAATGTACCAATCTCTCATGTGCAAAAAAGGCAATCTGAACCAAATGTTTTTTAATTTCCGTTTCCCAGTCAACATTTTCCTGATTCAGTAAATCGTCTATGTAATCTAAATACTGTGTAATCCTTCTCTTCATCTTTTCACCTCTATCACAAAGCCCTTTCTGCTGCCGGTAGCCTTAGCTCCGTCATGGGTATCCGTTCTAAATGGTGCCAAAGGTAGTCCATTTCCGCCAAACAGACCGATTTCCTGATAATTTGTCCAGCAATATCTGGCGTACACCGGTGCGTCTACCTCGTCACAGGTAAGCTTAAGAACTATTTTATTCTCACCCCTTGCCAGCCTATTATTCGTATTTTCATCTGCAAAGGAAGCGCGAGCCTTGTAATATACCTTATCTTCTCCTGCAAGCTCAAAGCCGCCTACCGCACCTATAGTTTCAACATCCTGACTATAGGTCAGACCACCGTAAACATGTTTTAATACTATGAGTATTCCATCGGCTTCGTATGAATGTGATTCATACATAGGTCCAAAAGCCTCCTCAGCAGACACAAGCTTATACACGTGATATAATGCCTGCCTTGCAAGTCTTTCTCCCACCGGTTTTTTATCTATAGGATGAATGTTGTATATCTCACCCTTTTCAAGGGCAACTGCAATTCCGGTATTTTTAACCGTATTGTACACTCGCATCTGTGCCTCTCTGATCAGTGGCCAATTCTTAAAATCATCCTCTCCCATTTCCGTAAAGATTGGCAGCTGAACATTGATGAAAGGAAGGGTATCGTCATCCCAATCATTTCTCCACTGTTTTATCAGCGTTTCCAACAATATGTCATAGGTATATGGCTTATGGTCATCCTCCTCACCCTGATAGAAAATAAATCCCGCTATTGTATAAGGACAAACCCTGCTAAGCATTGTCTCATATAATCCACATGGTCTTGTGAAATTTCTAGGGCCCATCGGTCCCGGATATTTACTCTCTCCGAATAGGCTTATTGCCTCATCCCATGTAGGGTTCGGACAAGTTTTATAATACTCTCCTACCTTCACATCAAACTCTGCCTGATACACCAGGTACTCGTCCCACGCTTTAGCATAATCTTCAAGGCAAATATCCTTAACGGCTTCATCATATTCCTGTAAATATGAGGCAAGCTCTGTTCTCTTCTCCAGATATTCCCTGCTTACCCAGCAAGAGGCTGAGGTTCCACCCCAATTACAACCGATTACACCAACTGTAACACCAAGCTTTTTTGAAAGCTCTCTTGCAAAATAATAACCTACTGCTGACCATTTTCCACGGTCAGGTGAGTCAGACAGCTCCCAACAGCTTTTCTCCTCTGCCTCCAGCAGCTCGTCACCTACCCATGAATTCTTAGGAGTATAATAAAAGCGAACGCTCTCGCACATATTGGCAAGCTCCTTATCACCCTCCTTACAGCCCTGAAGCTCAAATTCCATATTGGATTGTCCTCCTGCCAGCCAGACCTCACCCAACATGATATTACTATACTCCAGCTTATCTCTGTCAGTTGAAATTACAAGTGTATACGGGCCGCCCGCTTTCATAGGAGGTAATATTATCTTAAAGCTTCCATCCCTGACAGTCGCTGATACTGTGACACCATTTATTGAAGCCTCAACAAGAGGGCTGTCGGTTGTTCCCCAAATTACTATATTTTTATTTCTCTGCAGCACCATATTATCGCTGAAAATCGCCGCTGTCTTAAGCATAGTCATACCTCCTAACATAAACCTTTGTATCTTATATTGTTATTTTTTCCATCTAAAACCCTGTATAAATAAAAACTTCTTAATCTAAAAAAATAGTTTCACCTAGCATCGAAAACCTTCTTTAAAACAGGGTCCTCATATAATACCTGCTTAGCCAGCTCACGATATTTCTCCTCATGAAGATATACATGCCTGTGTGGCTTGATAGAAGGAGCCATATCAATTGCCCTCTCATAGTCAGCCCTGTCAAGCTTAAGGGTTCCCGCATAATCCCAGAAACCGGTATCCGTAAATATTGTGTCCACTCTCTTGTATCTGTGGTCATGAACCTTTGCCATAATATAAGTAGCTATACCAACCTGAATACCATGCAGCTGCGGATGCTCTGACATTTTATCCAAAGCATGGGAAATAAGATGCTCACTTCCGCTTGTAGGAGCACTGCTTCCTGCTATCTCATTGGCTATTCCACTCATAGCAAGTGAATCCACCAATTCTCTGAGAAACAGATCCTCATGTATATCAGAAAATGGTGTTCTGACAAAGCTGTTGACTGCCTTCTTCGCAATCATCACAGCAAAATCATTTACGGTGGCATAACCACATTTTTCCTCATACATCCAGTCATATACCGCTGTTATCTTGGATACCAGGTCACCTATGCCGGAATACAAAAACTTAGCCGGTGCACTTTTAAGTACGTCCGTATCCACGATAATTCCGTGGGCAAGTCTTGCCGGAACCGAGGTTCTTCGTCCCTGTACCATCAATGATGCACTTGCACTGGAAAATCCGTCACTGGATGCCGAGGTTGGTACACTGATAAAGGGAAGCTTTTTCAGATATGCTGCATATTTGGCAAAGTCAATTACCTTTCCACCACCTATGCCAACTATTGCCTGAGTATTGACAGGAAGGGAAAAGGCATGCCCGATGATGTAGTCAATGTCAACGGAATCCAGCTCCTCGTACAGAATGATGTCTATTCCTTCCTCCTCACAGGACTTAAGAACTGTACCGCCAAACATATCTATCAGTCCGTTTCCGAAATAAAGTACCACATGTTCTAAACCGCTTGATTTGAGATATCCCCCAAGTCTTGTCAGGGCACCACCACCTATCTTAAGTATATATGGTATTGAAATTTCGTTATCGGTCAAGTAATTCAACCTCCTTCTTAATCCGACCTCATCGGTCACAATAAATTCAACCTCATAGTATTGATTAAAATCCTTAATTAAAATCCGTCGTACTTTAGCTTCGGTCTGTTAAACTCCTCAAGTCTTGTATTGTAGGCCTCCATTGCCGCCTCTTCAAAGGCAAGCTTTGGATTATCCACACCCATGACAGTCAATAAGTGCTTTGTAAACAATGGGTTGACCACTAAAAATGGTCCTAACAGATAAGTTGCAAAGAAATTGTGGGAATGTATTCCCTCAACAGACACCTTCTGATTCATACCAACGCCCTTTGTGACATTTATAAACGGTTCGTTGAAGCTGTCACTATATGCCATAGAAAACTGCGTCTTAAAGCCAAGTATCGTCATATCAAGATAGGTTCCCTTGAGAATACCATTAAATCGATTCTTCAAATCTCTCTTGACATAAAAATCAAATATGCCCAGCGCTTCCTCTTTACTTCCGTCATTTTTTTCAATATATTTTCCGAACAAATCCATCGCATTGCTTGTAACAAGAAACGGAACATCAGCTTCAATCAATTCCTTTATTCTTTCCTTGTAAGGACGCAGCTTCTCGATTACCATTGTCAGCTTATTTTCTGTCATGGAACCAAGATAAATTAGATTTACATTTTCCTTTACAAACACCGGCTCATCGGTATA
>JBJENB010000210.1:0-4235 GCA_051879975.1 Wujia sp. | reverse complement strand
GAGGTTAAAGGACGTGTTGTAGAAGATGAGGATGTTCAATCTGATTCGGATTATGACGTGTGTTCCAATGGGATAAAAAAATGTGTTAAAGGCGTAAGGATAAGCTGTAATGATGGCACTGTCAGGGAAGATTACTATGATAAGGTAGTCGTATGCACGGGTGGTTTGTCTTATCCGTTGACAGGCTCAACAGGAGATGGCATAAGCTGGGCAAGGGAGCTTGGATTAAGGGTAGAAACACCGAGACCGGCTCTGTCTCCAATTAAAATACAAGAGACTATTTGTGGTGAGCTTATGGGTTTATCCCTGAAAAATATTAAGGTTACCTTTGTTTCCAAAATAAAAAACAAGGAAAAGATAATATATGAGGATTTTGGCGAAATGCTGTTTACCCATTTTGGTGTAAGCGGACCGGTGATTCTAAGTGCTTCATCTTATATAGGAAGATATATCAATCAGCCCATTAAAATGTTTATTGATTTAAAACCGGCACTTAGCTATGAACAGTTGGATACAAGGATACTTAGAGACTTCTCCGGCTGTTTAAATAAACAGTTTAGAAATTCTCTTGGAGAGCTTTTGCCTAAAAGCTTGATTCCGGTTATCATAAGGCTATCCGATATAGATGAATATAAGAGGGTAAACGAGGTCACCAGAGAGGAACGACAAAAATTAGTTCATATAATAAAGCATTTAGAATTCAATGTATCCGGCTTGAGTGGCTTTGATGATGCCATAATTACACATGGCGGTGTCAGTGTAAAGGAGCTTAATCCATCTGATATGTCCTGCAAAAGCATCAAAGGCTTATCTTTTGCAGGTGAGGTGATTGATGTGGATGCATTAACAGGGGGATTTAATCTGCAGATTGCGTGGAGTACAGCTGCAGCCCTGGAATAGAAAACAAGTAAAAAGGAGAAGAATATGAATATTGCAATAGACGGACCGGCAGGAGCAGGAAAGAGTACAATAGCAAAGCTTGCAGCCAAAAAACTGGGATTTATATATGTGGATACCGGAGCACTTTATCGTTCCATAGCATTGTATATGCTTGAAAACAATGTAGATATTGATCTGGATTCCGAAGTTGTATTAGCATGTGAAAAGATTAATGTCAGACTGGAATACGAGGATGGAGTACAGCAGGTATATCTAAATGAAAGAAATGTTTCTACTGAAATAAGAAGAGAACAGGTTGGCAATATGGCATCCAAGGTGGCTGCAAAAAAGGCTGTCAGAGATAAACTGTTGGATACACAGAGGGATATGGCTGCCACGAACAATGTCATAATGGACGGAAGAGATATAGGTACAAACGTGCTTCCGAATGCAGAGGTAAAAATATATTTAACTGCCTCCTCTGACACTAGAGCAGAGAGAAGGGTTAAGGAGCTTGTTGAAAAGGGAGAAAATCCTGACTTTAAAAAGGTTAAAGAGGATATAGAGAAGCGGGATTATCAGGATATGAATAGAGAAATAGCACCTCTTAAGCAGGCAGAGGATGCTATATATCTCGACACATCTGACATGGGAATAGACGAGGTGGTTAAATTTATCTGTGATAAAGCCGATATTATAAGCTGAGGAGTATAATTTGTGAAAGAGATATTATTGGCAAAGACAGCGGGATTTTGTTTTGGTGTAAAGAGAGCTGTTGATACTGTATATGAGCATGTATGTGATAAGGAGAAAAAAATATTTACCTATGGTCCCATCATTCATAATGAAGAGGTGGTAAAGGATCTTGAGAACAGGGGAGTATCCGTTTTAAACAGTATTGAGGATCTGGATGGAATGGATTGCTCCAAGGTTGAGGTGATTATCAGATCACATGGTGCAGCAGAAGAGGTATATAGAGAGTTGGAAAACAGGGGTATCTCTATTGTAGATGCCACCTGTCCATTCGTGAAAAAAATCCACAAAATTGTCAGTGAGGAAAGTGGAAAAGGAAAACAGATTATTATTATTGGAGACGAAAAACACCCTGAGGTCATAGGGATTATGGGATGGTGTAAAAATACCCCCATTGTTATTGATTCCGTGGAAAAAGCGGCTTCCTGTACCGAAATTATCTCAGATAATCCGGTAATTGTTTCTCAAACAACATTTAATAGCATAAAATTTCAAGATTTAGTTGAATTTTTGCGAAAAAAATATTATAATGTCTGTGTTTATAATACCATCTGTAATGCTACAGGTGAACGCCAGAGGGAAGCTGGTGAGCTTGCCGCATCAGTTGATGTTATGGTAGTGATTGGTGGTAAGAACAGTTCGAATACACAAAAGTTGTATGAGATAAGCAAAAAACAATGCAGAAATACTTACTATATTCAGACACTCGTTGACTTGGATTTAACTGTTATTGAATCCGCTAAGAGGGTAGGTATTACAGCTGGGGCATCTACCCCAAATAATATTATTAAGGAGGTTCATGACAGTATGTCAGAATTAAGTTTCGAAGAATTATTAAAGCAATCAGAGGAAAATGAAGGAAAGATTAAGCCGGGCAGTGTTGTGGAAGGTAAGATTATCGGTGTTAAGCCGGATGAGATAATTGTAGATATCCAGTATAAGGCTGATGGTATCATTACAAGAAATGAGTATTCTAATACTCCAAACATTGATTTGACTACAGTCGTTAAGGTTGGCGATCCAATTACTGTTAAGGTTATTAAGACTAATGATGGTGAGGGACAGGTTCTTCTTTCTTATAAGAGAGTAGCAGCAGAGAAGTCTTATGAAATGCTTGAGAAGGCTTTTGAGGAGGAGACAGTACTTACGGCTAAGGTAACTCAGGTTCTTGAGGGTGGACTTAGTGTAACTGTAGATGAGTGCAAGGTATTCATTCCTGCAAGTCTTGTTTCAGACACCTATGAGAAGAATCTTGATAAGTTTTTGAATCAGGAGGTTGAGTTTGTAATAACAGAGTTCAACCCTAAGAAGAGAAGAATTATTGGTAACAGAAAGAAGATTGTTGCAGCTCGTAAGGCTGAGGAGGCTAAGAAGCTTTTTGATTCAATCAAGGTTGGTGATGTAGTAGAGGGAACTGTTAAGAATGTTACATCCTTCGGTGCTTTTATAGATCTTGGTGGAGCAGATGGACTTCTTCATATCTCAGAGATGTCATGGGGCAGAATTGATGATCCTAAGAGCGTACTTAAGGTTGGAGAGACTGTTAAGACGTTTATCAAGGATATCAATGGTGAAAAGATTGCTCTCAGCTTGAAGTTTGATGATGCAAATCCATGGATTAAGGCTGCTGAGAAGTATACAGTAGGCACAGTGGTTACAGGTAAGGTTGCCAGAATGACAGCATTTGGTGCTTTTATCGAGCTTGAGCCTGGTGTTGATGCGCTTCTTCATGTTTCACAGATTTCAAATGAGCATGTTGAAAAGCCTGAGGATGTATTTAAGGTTGGACAGGAAATTACTGCTAAGGTTGTTGACTTTAAGCAGGAGGAAAAGAAGATTAGTCTTAGTATCAAGGCCCTTCTCAAGGAAGAGGATACTGAGGAAGTAGAAGAGGAAGCTACAGAGGAGTAATATATGGCATACGGGTACGAGGAATTCAAGAGAGATGTGTACAAAATTACCGACATTGATCTTAACCTGTATAAAGAGCGCCAGATGAAGAGAAGAATAGAGTCGTTGATAGCACGTAAGGGCTTTGATGGCTTTGAGAGTTTTTTTAAAGGTATGAAGCAGGATCAGTCGCTGCTTCGTACCTTTGTTAGTTATTTGACTATAAATGTTTCTCAGTTTTATAGAAATCCCAACCAATGGATAAATCTTGAAAACGAAATAATACCGTATTTAAGAGATACATTTGGAGACCGTTTAACTATCTGGAGTGCTGCTTGTTCTACAGGTGATGAACCATATACAATTGCGATGATAATGTCGAAATATATAGGCTTAGATAAGCTGAATATTATTGCAACAGATATCGATGATGATGTGTTGGCATTTGCTCAAAATGGCGTTTATCCATACAAGAGTCTTGTTGACCTTCCGAAGGAATACTTGGACAAGTTTTTTAAACAATGTGATGATACTCATTATGAGATTTCAGACAGAATAAAGTCATGTGTTCATTTTAAAAAGCACAATTTACTAAAGGATAAATATTTTGATCATGTGAACATGATTGTATGCAGAAATGTGGTGATATACTTTACCGATGAGGCAAAGGATAAAGTATATACCAATTTTCATAAATCGCTTGAGAATGATGG
>JBJENB010000209.1:14341-17580 GCA_051879975.1 Wujia sp. | reverse complement strand
AAATCTGAAATTTGAATTTTTATATAGAATATCATATTAAGGACATAATGTCATAAAAAATAATACCAAAATTATAAATTAATGATTGACAGCTATGTACATACTGTATATACTGTGCATATAGGATATATACAGTATATACAGTTGGCAGCCTTGTTAATGAATAAGCTGTGGTTGCCGGCAAATAATGTTATGGGAGTAATGCGCATGAACATAATAATAAGTAACTCGTCCGGGGAACCGATATATGAGCAGATTGTGTCGCAGATTAGGGGAAACATCCTCAGAGGCGAGCTGAAGGAGGGGGACGCCCTTCCGTCTATGCGAGTTTTGGCAGCACAATTAAGAATAAGTATCATAACAACAAAGCGTGCCTATGAGGAATTGGAGAAGGCGGGCTTCGTTGAAACCGTGGCAGGTAAGGGCTGCTTTGTTTCAAAGCAGAACAGGGAGTCGCTGCGGGAGGATTGTCTGAGAGCCACTGAAGCCAAGCTTAATGAAGCTGTTTCGGAGGCGAAGCAGGGTGGAATAGAGCTGGATGAAATGATGGAGATGCTTAAGCTGTTGTACGAGGAGGCTTAGGCAGAAAGGGGTCTGAAGCATGGAATATGAAAATGCAATTGAGATAAGCAAAATTACCAAAAACTATGATGGCTTCTCGCTTGGAGAGCTAAGCTTTAACGTGCCAAAGGGCACAGTAATGGGCTTTGTTGGACAGAATGGTGCAGGAAAGAGTACAACAATTAAATCTGTATTAAATATTATCAAGCCGGACAGCGGAAGCATTAAGGTGCTTGGATATGACAGCGTCAAGGATGAGCGAAAATATAAGGATGATGTGGCAGTGGTATTTGACTCCCTTCCTTTTCACGAGAACCTTACGGCCAGAATGGTCAACAGTATTCTCAAAAGTATATATAAGGAATGGAATGAGGAACTGTTTTTTGGTTATCTTAAGAGATTTAATCTGCCGGAGAAAAAGAAGATAGGTGATTTTTCAAAGGGAATGAAGATGAAATTTCAGATAGCAACAGCATTATCTCATAACGCTAAGCTTCTTATCATGGATGAGGCAACCTCTGGACTTGACCCTGTTGTGAGAAGTGAGATGCTTGATGTATTTATGGAGTATATGCAGGACCCTGAGCATACTATCTTGATGTCATCCCATATCACAAGTGATTTGGAGAAGATAGCAGACTGCGTAACCTTTATACATGGCGGTAAGCTCATTTTAACAGGTTATCGCGATGAAATACTTGAGAATCATGGAATCATAAAGTGTGAGAAGGAGTACGTGAAGGAGATAGATGACCGGGATATCGTTAGTGTAAGGCTGAGTGATTTCGGAGCATCGGTGATGATTAAGAATAAAACAGCCTGTCAGAGTAAGTATTCCGGAGCTGTTATGGATGAAGCTTCACTTGATGATATTTTGCTATTTTATGTCCGTGGTCTTAAGGGGAAGGAGTGGCGTTTATGATAGGGCTGTATAAAAAGGACTTGTATTTATACAAAAAGATGTTTTTCCTTGTATGTGGAGCCTTTTTGGGCGTGATAGCCTTTGGACTGCTGTACCGTTACGCCTTTGACTATGGAAATCTGTCAAGACAGCCGGAGGAGGATTTGGCGTCTGGTAAGATGATGAGTGAGGTTGTGTTTCCGGTTGTTGCGGCAATCGTTGTGGTGGGCGGATGTGCGGTATATCCCCTTAGAGCCTGCGATATGGATAAAAAGTCCGGCTTCAATCTATTTGTATTCTCTGCACCTGTCACTGATAAGCAACAGGTACAACTGAAGCTTATGGAGGTTTTGACTATATTTGGCTTAGGGATAGCTTCAACTCTGATATACGGAGTAATATTTGGCTGTCAGTTTGGCTTCGACAATGTGGGACTGGGAATTTGGATAGGAATTTTCTTTGTTCTGGTAGTAAGCAGCCTTCTGTGTATTGCAGTTCCCCTTACATACAAATTTGGTAAGTCAGATATAGGCTTGGCTATACCACTTTTTGCAGTAATTGCATTATTTGAATTCCTTTTGGTAGCATTTTCAACTATAGAGCAGGGAGACAGCAGTATAGCTGACTTTTTTTCAGGATTAGGAAAATCGGTGAGTGCGGCGGGTGGTCCGCTTCCATGGTGCAACAAATATAGCTTTATAATTATTCCGGTAGGGTTATTGTGGCTGGCAGTACATTTGTGCATAGCATATTTTGCAACACTTAGGGTGTTTAAAAGGAGAGAGAAAATATGTGGGGTATAATGAAAAATGATATTTTTGTAAATAGAAAAAGTATTATATTCAGAATCATAATAATGCTGCTTGCTTCCGTGGTTTTTCTTATCCCATTTTCGGAGACAATGATGGAGGATATGGTCGTAAAGATGATATTAAATTGCCTTTGCTTTGTCTTAGCTCTCGGAATATTTATATGTCTCGGCGGTCTTGTGTCAGCACTAATTCAGGAGGATGAGAAGACGGAATGGAAGGCTTATGTTTCCACTACTAAGGCTGGGGACAAAGAAAGAATCACCGAGAAGTATATAATGTCGGTGCTCACCTTCGTTGTGGCTTTGTTATACATTCTGCTTATTAACATGGCAGCAGAGATGATAAATGGAATTGCCATAGATGAATGGTTAATCATGGGAGTATTTTTCTTCTTTATAATACAGTCGGCGGTGGAGCTGCCGTTCATGCTAAGATTTGGCTCAAAATATGGTATGCTTGTAAAGCAGTGCGTATTATTTGCGCTGATATTTGGGGTAATAGTATACTTCCTGTACGGACCGATACCTTCATTCCTTTCGGACCAGGATAAGGTTGTAGAATGGGTACTTAAAATCTTTGGAGGAACAGCAACAAGCCAGCTTCACAGAGCGGTAGAAATAGAGATGGCAGCAGGAGTGGGGCTTTATATTGTTTCGTACCTTGTGGCGATTGCTTTTCGAAAAAGAGCGTAGAGATTGCAACTAATTAACCATATCTACGGTGTAAGGTCTTTGTTGAATTATCAAGGCTTTACACCGGATTTTTTGAGGAGAGTTTGTATTGACTCTCCTTAATTTATGTGCTAACATTCTTTCAGAATGATTTTGATAAGTTGTTTTGATAAATCATTCTGTCTTTTTATCAGAACATTTCCGGATATTATCATATATCTTATATCCAGCAATTTATTCCCAGAAATTTATTACATTGCAACAGCTACATTGATAATTGAATAAGGGCCTTAC
>JBJENB010000209.1:0-14241 GCA_051879975.1 Wujia sp. | reverse complement strand
ACTATGATATAATATCACCATCGAAAGGCGGTGGTAGAAAGTGAGTGAATACATGACAGGTAAAGAAGTAGTGAATCTTATTAGAAAACTCCGTGAAAAGGGTATGAATAGCGATGAAATACTCAATATAATCGAGTATGTTGAAACACATGATCCTAAAGAGGATGATAACAAGTAAAACATAGCAACTAATTAACCATATCTAAGGTGTAAGGTCTTTGTTGAATTATTAAGGCCTTACACCGCTCTAATATTTCGTGTATAAAAAATAATTCACAAAAAATCAACTGATATATTCAAAATCATTAAATATCTGAGTTTTCCAAACAAAACCATCTACATTGATAATTGAATAAGGGCCTTACACTATGATATAATATCACCATCGAAAGGCGGTGGTAGAAAGTGAGTGAATACATGCAAAATCAGGAATTATGTATTTTACTGGATTCGATTTTGGCTTTATTGGAAACCGACAATGTAGAAAAAGCAAAAGAAGTCATACAAAATGCAATTAATAGAATTGATAAAGGGATGACTTCAAGTAGTAAATCATAGCAACTAATTAACCATATCTAAGGTGTAAGGCTTTTATTGAATTATTAAGGCCTTACACCGCTCTAATATTTCGTGTATAAAAAATTCACAAAAATCAACTGATATATTCAATCTTATAATCATTAAATATCTGAGTTTCCCAAACAAAACCATCTACATTGATAATTGAATAAAGGCTTTACACCTCACAAAAACCACCCTATAATATAGATATATTGTGCCAATACATGTTATATAAGGTGGTGTAAGGATGATGGATATGATTGAAAAAGAGATTAAGAAAATTGAAATGTCAACTATTTATGAATTGCGATTAATTATTACGCAAGGAGAAAAAACAGAATACACAAAAGAGGAAATAACAGAGCTGTTGGACAAAATAGCGACATCAAAAGAGCAGGAATAACAATATCATAGTAACCGGAAAAAAGGTGTAAGGCTTTTATTGAATTATCAAGGCTTTACACCGGATTATTTTTTTGGAAAGATTTGTTTGACACAATTTACTTTTTGTGTTATCTTTAACACATAAATGCAGGGAAGAGGAGTAGTAGGAGCTGCAAAGACTTCAGAGAGCTGTCGGTTGGTGTGAGACAGTGTTGGAGTAGTTTTGAACTCGCCTCAGAGCAGCCGGTTGAACGGTGGCAACATCAGTAGACCCGGACGGATTCTGACCGTTACAGCAGAAGGATATAAGAGGTTAATCTGTATCTGTGAGAGTGCATACGAAAAGTATGAATTAGAGTGGTACCGCGCGTGAACTTGCGTCTCTAAGAGGGATGTTAGTTCATTTTTTTATTTCCTTGGAAAGTTCTCTGAACATACATCATACTCATGAAAATAAAATGTGAATTTTGCTTTCTTATAAGGCATAAAGGTACCCATCAGGATATAGATAGTTTTTAAGGAGGTAATTGTATGAAGAATTATGACAAGTACAAAAGAGGCTATTATATGCCACCTGTTGACAGCACAAGCTGGGTTAAGAAAGAATACATTGACAAGGCACCTATCTGGTGCAGCGTAGATTTAAGAGACGGAAATCAGGCACTTATCGTACCAATGAGCCTTGATGAGAAGATTGAATTTTTCAAGGAGCTTGTAAGAGTTGGATTCAAGGAAATAGAGGTAGGCTTTCCGGCTGCATCTGAGACCGAGTACAAATTCTGTAGAACACTGATTGAGGATAATCTTATTCCGGATGATGTTACTATTCAGGTACTTACTCAGGCCAGAGAGCACATTATTGCCAAGACCTTTGAGGCACTTGACGGAGCTAAGAATGCAGTAGTGCATCTGTATAATTCAACCTCTTATGCCCAGAGAACTCAGGTATTTAAGAAGTCAAAGGAAGAAATATTAAAGATTGCCACCGATGGCGCTAAAATGTTAAATGATATGGCTGAGAAATATCATGTAAACTATCCGTTTGAGTATTCGCCGGAAAGCTTTACCGGTACTGAGGTGGATTACGCACTTGAGGTATGTAACGCAGTTATCGATATATGGCAGCCGACACCGGAGAGAAAGGTTATTATAAACCTTCCTGCAACAGTTGAGATGTCTCTTCCTCATGTATATGCCAGCCAGATAGAGTACATGAGCAAGAACATGCACAACAGAGAAAACATTATCCTCTCACTTCACCCACACAATGACAGAGGCTGTGGCGTTGCGGATGCAGAGCTTGGTTTGCTGGCAGGAGCGGATCGTATAGAGGGAACTCTGTTTGGAAACGGTGAGAGAACCGGAAATGTAGACATTATTACCCTTGCCATGAATATGTATACTCATGGTGTAGATCCTGAGCTTGATTTATCGGATATTCCTCGAATCACGGAGGTATATGAGAGACTCACAAGAATGCATGTATATGAGCGTTCACCATATACAGGAAAGCTTGTGTTTGCAGCATTTTCCGGTTCACATCAGGATGCTATTGCCAAGGGAATGAAGTGTAGGGAAAATGATCCTGACGGAATGTGGACAGTTCCGTATCTTCCGCTTAATCCTGAGGATATCGGAAGACAGTATGACGGAGATGTAATAAGAATTAACAGTCAGTCCGGCAAGGGCGGCATCGGATACATATTAGAGCAGAAATACGGCTTTGACTTACCTGCAAAGATGAGAGAGGATTTGGGCTACACCGTTAAGGGCGTATCGGATCATCAGCACAAGGAGCTTTCTCCAAAGGAGGTTCTCGACATATTCCAGAAGGAATATGTAAACAAGGATGATGTGATTAAGCTTTCTGAATGTCATTTCAAGCAGGTAGACGGAATCGACGCTGAGATAACAATATTTGTCAATGATGTCAAGAAGGTATACCACGGACATGGAAACGGAAGACTTGACGCAGTAAGCAACGCCATAATGAAGCACTTTGATATCAAATTCTCCCTTGTAAGCTATGAGGAGCACGCTCTTCAGGTTGGCTCAAACTCTCAGGCATGTGCCTATGTGGGCGTAGAGGTAGAGGGCTCAGACAAGACAACCTGGGGCGCAGGAATAAAGACAGATATTATAGATGCGTCTGTATTTGCACTTATCAGTGCACTTAACAGAACCCAGAAGATACATAAGTAAATAAAGTCAAAGGGTAAAACCCCGGATTCCTGTAAAGCTCATGTCAGTAATGACAGGTGATGATCGTTTTGAGTATGCACAGAATGCATGCAGAAAAGGAGGCGAAGAGAATATGAGTGAGGCTTTGTTGGACAGAATAGAAAACAGAGGTATAATCAAGGGGAAAATCGAAGGAAAAATTGAAGGGAAAATCGAAATGCTTTGCGATTTAGGATATTCTGTGGAGGATATTTCTAAGAAGCTTAACATGCCGATTGACGAGATTGAGAAAGTAATTGCATCCTTGGAGGCAGAAGCGCATTAGAAGTCATAAGGGATAAAATATGTTAGTAAACAATAGGGCTGCAGTCTCCCCTTTCGTTCTTAAAAACTTAGTTGTATTATGCATTTTCTTGTGTTAAAATGTAAGCATATTTGTTATGGATGTAAAAGGGAGGCTGCAGTATGATTTTCGTCAAAGCGGAAGATCTAAAATATGGTATGCGTTTGGCAAAACCTATATATAATAAGACAGGCGTATTGCTGTATGAGCGTAATTCCAGACTTACGCTTCAGGGAATCGAAAGTGTTAAGAACTTTGGCCTTCTTGGACTATATATATTAGAGCCGGCTGAACCGGTACCTCCGATGTCGGAGGAGGATTTGGATTTTGAGAGATTCCAGACCATGGCAGTGTTCAGCATAAGAGAGGAGCTTGACAGTCTGATTGCAGGACGGGAGCCGCATAATCTCAAGAGACTTGTCAATGCTATTATCGTAAATTATGGAAGATTGGATCATAAGATTGCTTTCACTCAGAATCTTAGAAGTACTACGGATTACGTGTACAAGCATGTGATTAATACTGCGATTTTGTGTGCTCTTATGTCGTCTCAGATTTATTTCACCCCTATGGAGCAGGAGGAGCTTATTACTGCTGCGTTACTGCATGATATAGGCAAGCTGTTGCTTCCAAATAAGGTTAGAGATAAGTATGATGATTATGATACCAATGATTTGATTATCGTCCGTAAATTCCAAAGTGATGGACTTGGGCTTATCAGACCTGAGAATGGTATAGATAGCGGCGTTAGAAGAATTATAGCTCAGATACATCAGCTTGAATACGGAGATTCTATGGATGCGTCAATAGTACTGAAAAGCACCAAGATTTTAAAGGTTGCTAATCTGTTTGATACCATGACCTGTATGAAGGTGGATGGCGGTGGCGAATCTGAGATTGCTGCAATTAAGTATCTCCTTCTCAATAAGGATGAATTTGATGAGGAGGTTGTAGGTGCCCTCATTAAGAGCATTAAGATTCTTACGCCGGGTGTTTGCATAGAACTCAGCAATGGCGAGAAGGGTCTTGTGATTACCGAAAATACGCAGAATATTCTGAGACCTATGGTGCTTGGATTTACAACCAATAAGCTGTATGATTTAAATAACAATGCGGTGTACAGAAGGTATCAGATAGTTGATATCATGAAAACGATGGATAATCGTATCAAGGTTGACAAGGAGCGCCTTGTAGAGTACATGAATCAAAGATAAGGGATGGACAATACATAAAGGGAGATATGCATAATGCCTGAAAATGTATTTAAAGAAAAAGAAGACTATCTTATAAATGCAAAGGCTGATGTGGACAAAAGAGATGCCATGGCGGCGGAGCTGGAGAAGCTTAGAAACCAGGTGAAGCGCCTGAATAAGAGTATTGCTGTTGAAGAAAAGTCTATATCAGATGAGATTGCTTCTACAATCAAAAAACGTAAACAGGAAATTTCTGATACCTATGACGAACGTTTGGATGACAATCGTGCACGCAAGAAAAAGGTATCGAATAAGCGTGATAAGAAGAAAAATCAACGCATGAACCAACGTATTCAGGACGAAACAAAGCATATTCGCGATAATAACAGAGATCTGGAAGTAGAGATGAAGACTCTCCTTAAGAAAAATAAGGTGCCTTCATATTGTGATTCAGGTCTTTATTATGTTATGTTTATGCCTAGAGGACTGGATGAGGTTCTACTTATGCTTCTTTCGTTTCTGGTTTATTTTGCAGGGATTCCTTGTGGGGTAATGTTATTGATTAAGCATTTTGTCTTGGACAAGAAGGGTAACATAAATATTGCATTTTGGTGTGTTCTTATTGTGGCAATTATAGTTGTGGTACAGCTGATTATCTATTTTATCATATTTAATGCCACCAAGATTAAGCATCATGATATAGTTCTTCAGACCAGAAGTATCAGAGATAAAACCAAGGCAAATAAGAGACAGATGAGTGCTATCAGAAATTCCATTAATAAAGATAAGGATGAGAGCTCATATAATCTTGGGGCCTATGATGAAAAGCTGGCCAATCTTGATGAGGAAGCTGACAACATTGGAAATGAGAAGCAGGATGCCTTAAAGCTTTTTGAGGATGAGACAAAGCAACTGATTATAGATGAAATAAATAGTAGACGCCTTCAAACCGTTGAAGATATGAAGGCGGAAAAAAAGTCTGTGGAGAAGAAGATTTCGAATGATGAGAAAAAGTACTCAGATATGGTTCTTCATATTACTAATCAATATGCATCCTACATTGGAGAGGATTTATGCAAATCAGATAAGCTAAGTGATTTGATAACTCTTATGGAGGAGGGTCAGGCGGAGACGGTGTCTGAGGCTATAAGTGTTTATAAGGGACAGAGTCAAAAATCTTCCAAATAGCTTATAGAATATTTTATCGCGTCAGCTATACAGTTTGCCAACTGCATAACAGTGTAGAGTCTTGTGCTTTGAAGAAGTCCGGGACTTTGACCAGAGACATTTACAATGCCGGTGATGGAGATATCTCCTATTGCCGGCAGTTTTTTATTTACGCCTTTGCCGGGTGCAATGGGACAATCACTAACGGTTATTAATCCCACATGCTCGGTGACTCCAAGGGATGCATCAATTGCTATTATAAAAGGATTATCTATTTCTGAATTAATCTGCTTGATAACCTTTTTCAGATTTAAGGCATGTACCGGCTCGCTAAGATTTCCTATAACCTGAAATCTTTCATGAAACCCATACAATTGCTCGCCAACCAAAGGACCAAGACAATCACCAGTGGCGCGATCAGTTCCTATACAGAGGATTACAGGAGTATATTTATCAAGATTGATGTTTTCGAGATAATTGAGTATGCAATTGCCTAGTGTTATATAGGAATCTTCGCTGCTGATGTCGAAGTATTCCGTATGACATTTTTTTGACAATAATGTATTCATTTTCACCTCTGCAAAATTGGTTACTATTACTCTATGCAGAAAGTATTCTCAAATTGACAGAAAAATAATCACTTTAAAATTTACTTGACATCAAATAAAATTGAAGTATAGTTAGTATATATTATACAAGTATTTGCATATAGATGCTAAATATATGGAGGTATATTAAGATGAAATGTAGTAAGTGTAACTTTGAAAATGTACCCGGCGCAGCATTTTGTGGCAATTGTGGTAGTCCTATGCCAGCAGAGAAGCCGGTGTCTGCAAGCAATATGGAACCGATGACTACACCGATAACCCCGGCATCCAATAATAATCCGGTACTTAACGAGATGCCTAAGAATGAAACGGCTGATAAAACAGCCTCAAAGGCTGAAGCACCTAAGAATGTAATAATGGATGTTGTTCAAACAGGTGGTCCAAGTGAGGAGAACACTACGGTATTAACGAATAATATGGCACCTATGTCTGCAATGGCTAACAAGCAGAATCAGGGGGCGCCTGTTCCACCTAGCTTCGGAGGTCCGACTCCGACAGGTGCACCTTCACCTCAGAAACCGGCAGCTCCGGCAGGTATGGGAGTAGCTCCTGGTCAGATGAAGCCTGTTCCGAATCAGGGAGCACCAAAGCAGAACCCACCAAAGCAGAACAACACAAATAAGCCTGCAAAAAAATCAAAGGGCTCATTAGTTTACATAATTATTTCTGTTATACTTATGGTTGGTATGGCGGCTGCCATCGTGGTTGGATACCTTCACTTTACCGGCGAGGTGGATGATGCAAACAAGAAGAATGATGAGCTTGCCTCAGCAGCAGACGCATCGGCAGCGGATTATGAGCTTGCCTTGCAGGAAAAGGATGATGAGATAGCAAATCTTGAGAGCCAGATTGAGACACTTAAGACAGATATGGATAATCTTGAGGTTTCTGTATCAGAGTATCAGAGCCAGATAGAGGATATGTCAGCAGCAAATGACCAATATGCAGCTTATGATGCACTTATTGAGTACGCAAGCCAGTGCGAAGGACAGGATAACGGAGAGTTTATTTGCAGTTCAAATATTCTTCATTTGTCAGCAAACACTCCTGAGACATACATATATGTTTATTCACCGGCTACACAGGTAACTGCAGAGGTGGCAGATACTGGCATAGCAAATGTTGAATTGGTTGAAGAAGCAAGTGAAAATGGTGTATATACCTTTAAGGTTACTGCTGCAGATATGGGAAATACAGTAGTGTATTTTATTAATGAAAATGAAGATGAAATAACAACCTTCATTTATGTAGACTAAACCTTTAGGAATTATTAAAAATGCGTCAGCGAAAGCTGGCGCATTTTTGTGGTTTCGGGATGTAATATTTTATGCTTACATCGGATTATAAGGGGGCTGTTGAGCACCCATTTGCGACTGTTGACCATACATAGGCTGTTGCATACCCATTTGCGGCTGTTGGCCATACATAGGCTGTTGCATACCCATTTGCGGCTGTTGACCATACATAGGCTGTTGCATACCCATTTGTGGCTGCTGTCCATACATAGGCTGTTGCATACCCATCTGAGGCTGCATACCCATCTGAGGCTGCATACCCATCTGAGGATATCCATTGTTATACATAGGGCTGTTTGCGGACATCTGATACGGCATTACAGCAGCTTGTCTGTAGTTTGCCGCCGCCTCCGGATTATATACCGGTGTAAGCGCCGGATTAGGAGCAACAGGGTTATATGCACCGTGCTTTACATAATATCTATAGTCCTGTGGGGTAAGATTCTGGAATTCAATGGCATCCTTTTGGTACTTGAGCTTCATTCCCATTGAAAAGAAGTTGTCAGAGGATAGCAATCCTGCATTAAATGCCAAAACCGTTTTGTTTATCAGGTTTTCATATTCTGCAAATCGCTGAACACCCACATTTATATCTCCGTCGAAGCTATTTTTTGCCTCGGAATAGGCTTTAAAAAGGTTGATATCCTCATCTGTGGAGGCGTCTGTTACAAGATAGCCCCATACGATTCCTTTCCCTGAAGGAACATTTCCGTTCTGATAATGACGATCCATCCAGGCTTTAAAGTAGCCACCAAGCATTCCGTATTTTAGTGAGCCCACTACAAGGATTATATTGGTATCATTGTATATATTTTTGCATGCAGCTTCCCAGTCATCATTCTTTGACATGCAGCATTTTCTGGTTGTAAGACAGCTTTGACATGAGGTGCATGATAAAATCTTAAAGCTCCTTAAAGCGAGAGTCTTTGCTTTTGCCCCTCTTCTGGCGTAGTCCCCATAAAGACCATTGAGTATATTGTTTACAGACGAATCAGAACCATCAGATACATCCAGTATAAGAACATTTCCCTGACGTGAAAATGGTGCATTTGCAGGTATCTGAACCAAGGAACGTATATATGTATACCATTTGATGAGCGCATCCCTTCCCTCAGGGGTAAGGAGTGCTTTGATGTCCTGGGATAAAAATGGAAGCGGTTTCATTTTGTTCGCTTTTAGAAAGCTTTCGATACAACCCATGGCTGATACATCCATAACTCTGTCTCCGGCGGTATAGAATGCCACTGGTTTATTTGAGATTACATCTGATGCATTTGATGCCATTGCCTCCAGGAAATATAGTAGCTGTGATGGTAAACCATATT
Organism: Wujia sp.; assembly: GCA_051879975.1. Taxonomy (GTDB): domain Bacteria; phylum Bacillota; class Clostridia; order Lachnospirales; family Lachnospiraceae; genus Coprococcus_C. Next base: position 5,184 of record JBJENB010000209.1, on the reverse strand, counting down.
GCATGACAGGTGATACAAAAATAATCATATCGGAACTAGATATTGTATCAGCGTACAGCTGAGAAAATTGTGTCATTCCTCCTATCATCTGAAGGTTACAAGAGTCTTCTCTGAAGAAATTCTGGAGAAATATGGCGGACTGCATGGTAATACTGGTCTCCTGCTTAGGAGAACAGCAAAAAATAGTTGTCTTCATAATATTACATCCTCCGTAAAACAATATATAGTTTATGTTATCATATTATATATAATTATGAAATAATAAAATTACCTATTGACCCTAACGTTGCGTAATAGAGTAAAGTGGGTATATAAGGAACAGGAGGATTTTGGTGATGAGGACAGTAAAAGAAGTATCGGATTTAACAGGCATCAGCGTGAGAACACTTCATTATTATGATGAAATCGGTTTATTGAAGCCGACAGAAAAAAGTGAGGCGGGGTATCGGCTCTACGACGATAAGGCATTGGAAACATTACAACAGATTTTATTTTTTCGTGAGTTTGATATTCCCTTAAAAAAAATCAGGGATGTCATAGGAAATTCGTCATTGGAAAGAAACCAGATTCTGCAGATGCAAAAGGAAATGCTTGTGACGAAGAGAGAACGCATAGAGCGTTTGATTGCCAGTATTGACGGAATTTTGAAAGGAGATAATGCGATGGACTTTGAAGTATTCAGTAGGACCGAATTGGAGGATATGTCTGATTCTATAGTGGCGAATATGAGTGAGGAGCAGAAAGCTATTTTTGTTAAAAAATATGGCAGTATAGAGGAATGGAAAAAGAATTTTCTTGAGAATGCTTCCACCGAAGCTGTTCAGAAGAATTATCAAAAGGTTGTAGAATGGTACGGAAGTAAGGAGAAGGCACTGGAAGCAACAAAAAATCCGGGAAATCCGGAAAATTTTACGAACTATCAGCAACGCTTGGAAGAAATAATAAAATTGCTTTCAGAAAAGAAAGGTCAAAATGTTAATTCTCCGGAGATAAAAGAATTGGTTCGTGAATATGATTTTGTGACAAAGCAGATGTTTCAATTGCCGGATGCATCTTCAATGGTGCTTGAAATGGCAGCTGCCTATCGGACAAATCCTGAAATCCAAACCGCACAGGACAGTGTTTATGGGGAGGGCACAACCGAGTTTATTGGTCAGGCACTGGAGGCCTTTTATTCTTCCGAGTCTATGTCGTCCCAGCCCAACTAAGTGGGTTTAAGAATTATATTAAGATTATTGAGAAAAAAGTTGAATGGTGCTAGAATGATTGAAAATGGTATAATATTACTATAACATATAAAGACACTATGGAAGGAAAAAATATGGATAACAATAATCTTGAAAATAATTCTAATGATGATACTCGTACTGTGTTGGTGACTCCGGATTTCCAGCAATCGTATGCACAGCCACAGCCGGTACCACAGCCGATACCGCAACAGTCATATGAGCAGTCGGTGCCACAGCCGATGCCACAACAGTCATATGAGCAGTCAGTGCCACAGCCGATGCCACAACCGATGCCGCAACAGTCATATGAACAGCCGGTGCCACAGCCACAGCCGATACCACAGCAGCCATATGGACAGCCGATATCACAGCAACCGAATATGATCAACAGAAATCTTCCTTTTAGCGGAGATTCAGAGAGCTTTGTTGCAAATATCCAACAGGAGATGCCTGTCGTTCAGACACCGGTTGTTAATCAACCAAAGAAAAAGAAAACAGGCTTGATAATAGCTATAATTGCAGTGATTCTTCTTGCGGGTGCAGGAGTTGGAGGATACTTTATGTTCTTCACACCTGAAAAGAGATTGGAGAGAAGTCTTGATAAGGGTCAGGAGGCACTTGAATCAGAGGAATATCAGGAGGCTTATGATGCATATAAAAAGGCACTTAAGCTTGATAAGGATAATATAGATGCATGGTCAGGTATGCTTGAGGCAGGTCTGGCCATTGGAGATGCTTCTCAATTTAAGGAGGATTTTGATGAGGCGGTTAAGCAGCTTGAGGAAATGGATAGTGACCTTCTGAAGGAAAATCAGGAAAAGGTTGTAAGGATATACCTGATGGTGGATGATGCTCATCCTGATGATGTAAATACAAGGATAAGCATTTTAGAGAAGGGCTATGAGTTGACCGGTAAATCGTCTGAGATTTCAGGGGTTTTGGTTGAGACATATTTTATTATCGCAGAAAGCTACGCAAACGAAGATGATTTGGAAATGCAGGTGGAAACCTATAATACAATTCTCACCTATGAGTCAGATAATGCCCAGGCTATTGATGATAGAAAAAATGCTGTTGACACTAAGATAAGCGAGCTTGTCACTTCAGAGCTTTATGATGATGCGGAGACATTAATTAATAAGTATAAGGAGATAGTAACGGGTGTAGATTATGATTACTACCTGACGCAAATTGAATCAGCAAGAAGGATTATTGATGCAAAGCACAGACTCATGGAGACAACATTAGAATATATGTCTGCAGGTGATTATGATTCCATGAGAGAGGTGGATGGATCAGAGGATGCGTCCATTGTATGTACGGACATCGACAGCTGTTACATTTATTCTGAGAATGGAGATACAGGTAATTTTACCGGAACAGGTGCAGGAATATTCAAATACGGAGATGGATCATATTATTTCTACTACGGAGATTTTGTGGAGGGTGTTCCGTCCGGCAACGGTACCTTGTTTATTGAGACAGATCCTTCCTTTGGTACATATGAGTTATACACAGGAGAGTGGAGCGATGGAAAGCCGAATGGATTTGGCAGGCATGAAACCAGATATGTTGAATATGGCGATTCCTATGTGGATAAGTGTGTAGAGGGTAATTTTGTAAATGGATTGGATGATGGTACTATGACAGGCACTCTGGTTTCAGGAGGAGTTGTGTTTAGTAGCACATGGATCGCAAGTATGGGTAAGGTCAGTGTGGATGTAAGAGCTGATTATCCGGAATATGACATAGATGAGCCTGATACAAGGATTGTCTATGCGGTTTTACTTTCACCGGATTCAAGTACTTATTGGTGGTATACCTGTGGAACAGCTACAGTATTCGGTGTTCCAGGATTCAATTGATTTAGTATGGCATTTCTCCCAATGGGGGAAATGCCATTAAATTATTATTATGCAAACACTGTGAAAAAGTGGCATGATTTTAAGAATTATGACATTGTTATGGATAGCAGTAAATTAGGTATCGATGGGTGCGTGGCAATATTAAAGTCAGTTATTAAGATTTATTTATATTAAGGGGAAAACGGATTGACCGGTCGAAGTGAAAATGTTTGCCCAGACGGTTTGTTGTAGTAAACGAATGATGAAAAACAGATTGGATTATATTGATTTAATAAGAGTATTTCTTTGCATTGCTATTTTTACATATCATATGGGGTTCTTAAAGGGCGGCTATCTTGCAGTCTGTTCTTTTTTTGTGCTAAGCGGCTACCTTTCGGCATCAGCATTTAAAAAAGAAAACTTTTCAATAGCATCATATTATAAATCCAGATTTTTGCGAGTTTATCTTCCGATGCTGATTGTCGTTTTTGCTTCACTCGGAATATGTATGGCTATTATTCCTGACATACTCTGGATAAGCATGAAGCGTGAGGTTGCTTCCATCTTATTAGGATATAATAACTTCTGGCAATTATCAGCGAATATGGATTATTTTGCGAGACATGTAGATTCACCATATATGCATCTGTGGTATGTTGCCATACTTATTCAGCTTGAGCTGGTATTCCCGATTATTTATGGAATAATGAAGTTTATGGGAGATAAGTTAGGCAGGATAGTGCCGGTTATTCTTTGTTGGTTAATTGGTATTGGTTCTATGGCATGGTTTATTTATGTCCACATGACAGAGGGTCTTATGTCCGCATACTATGATACATTTACAAGATGCTTTGCATGGTTTATTGGTCTTGCTGTTGGTATGTATCACAATAATAAGAGGCCCTTGGTTATTAAAAAATTCCAAGGCAGACTTGCAGCAAAGCTTCTATTTTATTTGCTGATTGCTGCTCAGTCGGTTTTATTTGTTATAGCTTCAGCTGATTCAGAGCTTTATCTCGGGGCGATGATTGCCACGACCCTTATAACATGCAGACTGATTGACTATGCAAAGGCAGCTGACTCACATTTGCCAAATGGTTTCAGACAGGTAATCGGATATCTTTCGAGCATCAGCTACGAGTTTTTCCTTGTACAGTATCCGGTCATTTATATGCTACAGTATGCTGAGCTTTCAAATGTATTGAGATACATTTTAATAGTTTTAGCTACGTTTGTATCTGCGGCATTGGTCAATATGGCATTGCGTTCTAAAAAAGGCTCATTGCCTGTCCTGACTTTGCAATACATATTGTTGTTTTTATTGCTTATTGGAGCCGGCTATGGCGGTTACAGATACTTTACTGCACCGGACAAGCAGGCCGAGCAGGAACGCTTAGAGGAGGAGCTTGCCAGACAGGAGGAAGAGCAAAGAAGAAGGCAGGAGGAATACGAGGAAAAGCTAAAGGCTGAAGAGGAGCAGAGAAAAAAAGAGGAAGAGGAGCTTGCCAGACAGGAGGAAGAGCTTAGGCAGCAGCTAGAGGAGGCGAAGGCTGACATTGATAAACAGCTTGAAATTATTGAGGAACAAAAGCTTGAAATAAAGGAAAATATACCTAACCTTTCGATTACATTTGTGGGTGATTCCGTATTGCTTGGAGCATCGGATACTTTATATCAGGATTTTCCTAATTGTTATGTTGATGCGAAGATTAGCAGAACAGCTTATGTTATAAACAGTATTTTTGTTGACCTTAAGAATAGGGGGATTCTGGGGGATACGATTATAATAAATTGTGGCGCAAACGGAGATTGTTCGGAGGCCTGTAAGGATGAAATTATGGCAACACTTGAGGACAGACAGGTATTTTGGCTTACATGTACCAATAATGATAAGGCTAACGCAACATTGCTGGAATATGCGGAACGCTATGATAATCTTCATGTGATAGACTGGGCGTCTATTTCAGCCGGCCATAACGAGTATTTTGCGGGAGATGGAATACATTTGAAATCAGAAGGAAAAACTGCGTATTCAGCTGCAATATCTGAAGCGTTATATGAATACTATACTGCGGATTTGGAGGAACAGCGTATTGCGCTTGAGGAAGAGA
>JBJENB010000208.1:0-4240 GCA_051879975.1 Wujia sp. | reverse complement strand
GGCAAGAAATTATGTGAAGGCATTTTGGTACAACTCAGAGCGAAAAAATGTATGTGGCATAAGAATAAAAGAATTACGAAAGCAAAAAAAATTGTCTACAAAGCAACTGGAAATAATGGCGAATCTTGCCGGATATGAGTTTATTACACAGAATGCAATCACGAAAGCCGAGCTTGGAATAAGATTTATCCCTGATTATGAGGTTGCAATTTTTGCTGAATTATTAGAAACAACCCCTGAATATTTATTGAATTGTGAAAAATGCGATAAAAAATAAAAGAATGCCTGATTAAATCAATAGGCATTCTTTTTTATTTACTCTATTCTCTCTATCCCAACTATATTCTCAATTTCAACAATCCTTGAATCCTCGAATATAAAGGTCTTGTTTATCGTGTCAATTTTTCTTAATCTTCCACGGATGTGTTGGTAGCTTCCCCCGGACTTTAGCTCATCGGGTTCAAATATAGTAAGCTCGACCATAGGTCTCGAAGCAATTTCATCCATCAGAAGCCACAGGGTGTCATCTAATTTTTTCCTTGCCTCCTCGTCCAACTCTTTCCGGGCTTCCGTCAGTCGCCCTGTTTCCTGTATGGCGTCATCATAGCCCGTCAGTGCTGCAAAGGGCATAAACTGTGCAGCGCGGTTTGCCATAGACATTCTGGGATGATTTCTTGGCTCAGGATGCGGAAGATTTATAATATCCCGGTATTTGTCAATTTCATTTTCCATAATTTTATGCTCTATGGCCTCCTATCTGCTTGTTTCGACTCATTGCGGTGGCTCCCTCCTCAAGGTTCATGCCCTTGACGATAGCATTTTTTCCGTACTTCTTCTTAATTGATAGCATTGCCTGCTGCATCGCATGCTCTCTTTCCCTTGCTTCCTGTTTCGCCTGTTCCGACTCCTCATCATAGCTCTCAAAGAGACTCATCTGATGATAACATACCGTTTCCTTTGCCTTATCCTCTGACACCACATGATTTGCGGCTATGGTTACTCTTCTTATGAGAAGGTTTCTGTCGATTATTCTGTCATACAATTCCATTACCGCATCCATAATCTCCTCTGAGGAGGAGGATAATTGCTTTAGATTGGCTGTTCCGTGGGCATGCTTAGGAATTCTTCTTCCGTAATGGTCTGTTGTCACCTCGCCCTTGTACTGCTTTCTTCTCTCCGGGTCCGTCAGGTTTTCCACATCATAGCCCACCGTAAGCACAAGCTGGTCTGTGACCAGTCTCTTATCCACCAAATCAAGTGCCAGCATATCTGCCATCTCCTTCACCACAAGTCTTCCCTTGTGGTACTCATAAGGGCATTGAAGCACCTGTCCGCTGCTTAAGCTATTGTTTTCCGGCTTATAGCTACGCACATCCTCTATGGTACAGGGCTCATAGCCCCAGGCATGGTCTATCAAAAGCTCCGCATTTACGCCGAATAACTTGTAGAGCATATCCTCGTTGTAATAATCCGTATCCTTCCCAATGGAGCACCTGGCAATATCTCCCATGGTATACAGTCCCACCGACTCAAGCTTTCTGGTGTATCCGCGACCCACCCGCCAGAAATCCGTGAGAGGTCTGTGGTTCCATAGAAGTCTTCTGTAGCTCATCTCATCCAGCTCTGCTATGCGTACGCCCTTTTCATCTGCCTCGGCGTGCTTTGCAACTATATCCATGGCTACCTTCCCAAGGTACATATTGGTTCCGATTCCTGCTGTGGCCGTTATCCCTGTCCTGTCGAAGACCTCGCCAATCATTTTGGTTGCAAGCTCTCTGGCTGTCATGCCATAGGTTCTAAGATATGAGGTGGCATCAATAAACACCTCATCTATGGAATAAACATTTATGTCCTCCGGTGCAATGTATTTCAAATATATATTGTATATGCTTGTACTGTACTGCATATAGAGTGCCATTCGCGGAGGGGCGATAATATAATCTATCTCCTTCTTCAGACTGGCTTTTACCTCCCGGAGTTTCTGATTTACCTCAAAGAGCCTTGGTCGCCCCGGTATGCCATAAGCCTTAAGTGCCGGCGAGACGGCAAGGCAGATGGTCTTCTCGGTTCTCGCTTCGTCAGCTACCACAAGTCTTGTGGTCATGGGGTCAAGACCTCTCTCCGCACATTCAACCGATGCATAAAAGGATTTTAAATCTATGCAAATGTACTGTTTCTTAGTCTCCATACCTTCTCAAATCTCCACCTATACATCTATATACATCTATTTCCCTGCTTCTAAAATCTGCACCTATGCATCTATTTCCCTGCTTCTTAAATTGCACCTATGTATCTGTTTTCAGCTCCTAGAAAAATACACCCTTTACAAATATCTCAATTCCGATTCCTATCAGTATGATTCCACCCAGTATTCCTGATTTATTAGCAAATTTCGTTCCGAATTTCTTGCCGATTATAAGTCCGATTATACATAGTACAAATGTTACAAATGCCACAATCAGACAGCACATAAATGCCATGAGTAGCTTATAATCTGCTATTGTAAAGCCTACCGAAAATGCATCAATGGAGGTTGCGATTCCCTGAAGGATAAGGATTCCGACACCAAGCTTATACTCCGGATTCTCCTCCTCTTCCCTTAAAGCATCAATTATCATCTTACCTCCGATATACAACAGTAACACCAATGCAATCCAGGGAATAAACTTCTCGAATACTTCAAAATATTGTATGATTGTATGTACACAAAACCAGCCTATCATAGGCATTATAAACTGGAAGCCTGCATATACACTTGCCATACCACACATTCTTGTCTTCCTCATGTCATGCTCATGTAAACCATTGACCATGGATACAGAAAAAGCATCCATAGCAAGACCAATTCCAAGAAACACACTGTTAAATACAAACAAGAAGCTCCATTCCATCCTTCTGTCTCCTCTGCTTATTGTCAAGCCTGTTTATTTGCAAACACAGACTCGTGATTTCTATAGCTGTTCTGAATCAAGCACAATGGTAAATGGTCCCTCATTTACCAGGGAAATTTTCATGTTTGCACCAAAGCTTCCGGTTTCCACCACAGGAATTTGCTTCCTGCATTCAGCTATAATATATTCATACAATTCATTTGCCATTTCAGGCTTACCCGCCTCTATAAAAGATGGTCTGTTGCCCTTCCTGCAATTTGCATAGAGTGTAAATTGGGAGATAAGTAACAGCTCTCCTTTTACATCAGCTAAAGAAAGATTTGTTTTACCTTCCTCATCTTCAAATATTCTCATACCGATAAGCTTCTTAATCATCTTATCAGCAATCTCTCTGGTATCCTCCTGCCCAACGCCAATCAGAACCATAAATCCTGTTCCTATGCTTCCAATTACCGTAGAGTCAACCTCGCAGCTCGCACTGCTTACCCTTTGAATTACAAATTTCATATCATTTCTTCCTTGTATAGTATAATTCGCATCTGTGTCTGCTTCACAAAGCCACATGCCATGTGCTCTATCCGAAAAATTTTTTTGCCATCTTCTCTATACTGTTAATCTCTATAGGCTTAATTATATAATCATCCATTCCCACATCCATGGCCTGTTTAATATTTGAAACCATAACATTTGCGGTAAGTGCTACTATAGGCAGCTTCTCAGTATATTTCTTATTAAGCTTCCTTATGGCTGTGGTGGAGGCATATCCGTCAAACTCCGGCATCTGCAAATCCATTAGTATCATATCATAATAGTTTTCCTCAGCTTTGTCTACAAGTTTAATCGCATCTGCACCGTTTATTGCCCATTCCACCACAGCGCCCATATATTCCAATACATTTCTTGTAATATCAGCATTTATCTCATTATCCTCGACCATGAGTATACGCTTTCCACTCATAAATCCTTCCAAATCCTTGCTATGCTGATTGAAGGATTCACCAACCGTATAAAATGCTTTTTTTACACATCCGTCAGCCAGCTTTAAGTAAAAGCTTATCTCAGCCATATTACCGATTCCCGGTTTTGTATAAAAGGTTAATTCTCCATCCATAGACCTCAACATTTTTCTTACAACCGATAGTCCCAATGCAATGTCTTCGTCCTGAATATTCTCAAACCAAGAACCTTCACCCTCATTATTTCCATATATCAGTCTGCCGTTATTTGAACAGGTAAGTAAATATTTTACCACTCCCGGTTCACCTAATCTCTCACGATTAATTTTGATGTCGACGCTGCAGCCTACGTCAATATACTCAAAGGAATTCTTGATTAAAAATCTTATTATG
>JBJENB010000207.1:0-4258 GCA_051879975.1 Wujia sp. | reverse complement strand
ATAAACTAGGGAGAATTATAGGAGAGGATTAATTATGAAGAAAGAAAACCATAACAAGGGATTTTCTCTTGTTGAATTAATTATTGTAATAGCAATTATGGCTGTGCTTGCAGGTGCCGTTGCACCGGCACTTATTCGCTACATTGACAAGGCAAGGCAAGGACGCTTTGTTTCCGATGCCAAGACAGTATTGGATGATGCCATGGCAGATTTTACCGAACAGTTTTCAAAGGATGATGACGAAGCTATAGATTGGTCTCAATCCTCTATCGGGCAGATCAATGGTGTTGATTGTGAAAAGGTTAATATTGCTTATCGTGGACAGCGTCTTGACCTTTCAAATGTTACCACGCCTGAGGACAGCGCTATATTTTATGTAGACCCGGATAATGGAAGTATAGTAGGGTGCGTATTTAATGATGGAAGATATACCGGTTATTGGACTTATCCTGACGGAACAGGAACCTGGACTCTCAATAAAAACTAATATTCGGAGGGATATATATGGTAAAAAAGTATGTATGGGGACAACCATTCCAAACTGATTCAATTGTGATAGATTTCGAGACCACATTGGGGAATCCGGCTTACGGAACAGTATCCACCGATAAAGATTTCAGATACACTATCGAGCTATCACCAGAGGATATAGTATATGGACTTGGAGAGTCAAACCGCGGGATCAACAAAAGGGGATACATATATGTAAGCAATAACACTGACGACCCTCATCATCACGAGGATAAGGTTTCATTGTATGCTGCTCATAACTTCATCGTAGTATCAGGCAAAATCAATTATGGTATTTTTATAGATTATCCCGGAACGGTTACCTTTGATATTTGTTATAGTAAAATGAATGAACTCACCATATTATGTGACGAAGCTGAGCTTGCTTTATATATCATTGATGGCACGGATGCCTATGATATCATCAGGCAATTCAGACATTGTATCGGAAGGAGTTATATTCCTCCTAAATTTGCTTTTGGCTTTGGTCAGAGCAGATGGGGTTACAAAACCAAGCAGGACTTTCTGGATGTTGCGGAAGGATATCGCAGCAATCATATTCCGCTTGATATGATATACATGGATATTGATTACATGGATCATTTTAAGGATTTCACATTAAACGAAGAAGAATTTTCAGATTTTCCGGAGTTTGTTTCACAATTTAAGAAAAACCATATCCGTTTGATTCCCATCATAGATGCCGGCGTAAAAATCGAAAAAGGATATTCTGTTTACGAGGAGGGTGTCAGCAACAATTATTTTTGCAAAAGAGCGGATGGTTCCGATTTTGTTGCCGCCGTATGGCCGGGGTATACACATTTTCCGGATGTTTTGAACAAGGAATGCAGGGCTTGGTTTGGCAATAAATACAGTTTTCTGATTGAACAGGGAATTGAAGGCTTTTGGAATGATATGAATGAACCTGCCATCTTCTATACACCTGAGGGTATAGAAAAGTTAAAAATTAAACTAAAGGAATTTATCGAAAACGATCATTTTACAGTATCTGATGTGTGGGATACGGGCGGAGCCTTTGATACTTCCAAAAACAGTGAATGTGACTATTCTTCCTTTTATCATAACATAGACGGCAAGCCGGTTCCTCACAATAAGGTGCATAATCTTTATGGATTTAATATGACGAGAGCTGCCAAGGAAGCCTTTGACCAGCTGGCACCGGATAAAAGATTGCTACTGTTCTCCCGTGCATCCTTCATTGGAATGCACCGTTATGGTGGCGTATGGACCGGAGACAATAAATCCTGGTGGTCTCATATTCTTCTAAATTTGAAGATGCTGCCATCATTAAATATGTGTGGCTTTCTGTACTGTGGTGCCGACCTTGGAGGCTTTGGCTGTAACACTACAAGAGACCTACTTTTAAGATGGCTTGAGTTAGGTGTATTTACCCCTCTCATGCGCAATCATTCTGCTGCCGGAACCAGAAATCAGGAATGTTATATATTTGAAAATCCGGAGGATTTTAGACATGTTATAGGTGTTCGTTACAGATTACTTCCATACATTTATAGTGAGTATATGAAGGCAGCGTTAAATGACGACATGCTCTTCAAGCCCCTCTCTTTCATCTACAAGGATGATGAGATCGCAAGGGAAATTGAAGATCAGCTTATCATGGGTAACGAGATAATGATTGCCCCTGTTTACACTCAAAATTCTACAGGTCGTTATGTTTATCTGCCTGAGGATATGATGTTGATTCAATTCTTGCCGGATGGAACCATTACGCAGGAAAAAATGCCAAAGGGACACCACTTTGTCAAGGTTCCGTTAAATGTAGTACATCTGTTTATCCGGACTGGCTATTGTATTCCTGTTGCAGACTTTGCCGAATGTGTAGAAGCCATAGATACAAACAGCCTACAGCTTATAGGTTATAACGGCTCTTATCTGCTTTATGATGACGATGGCTACAGTAATGATTACAGACACGAATATACAAATCTAGTAAATCAGGAGTAATGTATGAAGAAAGAAAATTGTTGGAAGGAGAATGTTGTTCACCTCAATTAAGTGTTAAAAATAGAGAGTCTGCTATGCAGACTCTCTATTTTGACTCTATGCCGTTATTAACATCTTTTTTCTCTGAATTCTGATTTTCTGCCTCCTCCTTGCTGTACATGCTTAGCATATAAAGTCCAAGAAACATATCGATTGAATCTGTTCTCCTTTCTAACTCCATGTTGTATTTACCCCCTTCAGTCTGTTAGAACATATTTACCTTGGTCAAGTATATAGATTAGCCCCTTATTATGTTCAAAATATTTCCATTTTGTGAATAATATGCGAACTAAAAAAATCCCCCGACATCATTAAGTATATTCATTACTTACACGAAATATGCCGGAGGATTTATAAATTTCTTATTCTTTTTTATCTCTTAAAAATGTTAATGATATCTTTAGTTTTCAGCTTGTTTCCATTAAAGAACAGCAGTCCCTCATAAATCTTAGCTGAAAGCCAAAGAATCAACATACAACACACAACCATGATTGCCAATGAGACAAATGCCATAGGAATTGACAATGTGCCAATCAATACACTGGCCGGCGCTGTCATTGCAGAGGTAAACGGAATCATGTTATATGAAATCGGAATATCATATCGTCCTTCCATAATACCCGATGAAAAATTAATCGCCAAAAATGCAATAACAAGAGGTAGTACAAATATTGACTGGACATTTCCTGACTGTTCAGGCTTTGTCAAAAAAGCTCCTGCCAAACCTGATAAAAGGAGATACATTACAAGACCTGCTATTGTGAGAACGACAGTCATAATAATAGCCGGAACAGTGAAGCCCATTCCCTCAAACCATTTTTTCAGGTATTCCAATGCTGTGGATACCATACTATGGTCAAGGCTGTAAACACTGCGCACAATGAAATCTCCTGCCAAAACACCTAGTATAAGGCTCACAACCCATATAAGGAACTGCACCACACAACCAAATATCTTTGCCAGCACCTTACCGCTGATTAACGCATACGGAGATACCGACATAAGCAGCTGCTCCACCAGCTTACTTGTCTTCTCTATCGGAACATCAGAGCATATCTCAGTGCCATAGATAAGTACCATGAAATATAGTATCATTACAAACAAATATACCAATACTATTGCTACGATAAGCTTACCCTCATCCTCAGTTTCTTCCCCTATTTTCTGTACATCTGCTCCCACAGGCAGGAGGGCCTGTACAATCTGCTCCTCGGATAGGCCGGAGGTCATATATATGTGATTTTGGAAGCCCATAACCATAAGCTCCTTCAAATCATCAAGATTCTTATCTCTCTGGGTATTACTATCTGAAAGGTTGCTACCGGTAACAAGCTGCAGTACATATCCATCCTCGTTCTTAGTCTGTACCACCATATAGGACACATTTTCATCCTTGATAAGCTCCTTTGCAGCCTTATCAGAGGAAATAAATTTTGTATCCTTAGCATAATCAAAACCAAGCGCCGCTGCCATCATTTTGTAATCAGGTATACCAAGACCAGTCTCGTCTACTACATAAACCTCACTTACATTAAAGCTGTATTTTTCCTTTTCTGCGCTATTCTTCGAAGTAAAGAATATAAGCAAGGCCATGCCTATGAATAACACCAGTGAGACAACAATAGTTGAAGCAACATATTTCGTACTCTTCATTTTCAAACGGAGATTATGCTTAAAAACTGCTCCAAAGCCCTTTAAATTACTTTCCTTCATTTACAGCACC
>JBJENB010000206.1:0-4264 GCA_051879975.1 Wujia sp. | reverse complement strand
ATCATAAAAGTGGGAATAATTTTGTGGCAAAGGAACTGGCAGACGGAACAATGAAATTATGAGCCTTGCCACGATTTGTCTCTCCGTGTTATAATCTTACAGGCATATTATCCTATAGTGGAGGATTGTTTTGAAGAATTTATATATAGCGGAAAAACCGAGTGTGGCCAGGGAGTTTGCCAAGGCACTTGGAGTGAAGGGCGCTGATTCTGCAGGAGGAAAGGATGGCTACATTGAGACCGGTGATTCGGTTATTACCTGGTGCGTGGGTCATCTTGTTAAGTTAAGTTATCCTGAGGTGTATGATGCGTCACTAAAAAGATGGAGTATGGATACTATTCCATTTATACCAACTGAATACAAATATGAAGTAGACCCGGGGGTTAGCAACCAGTTCAATGTGGTAAAAAGGCTTTTGAATAGAGAGGACGTGGGCACAATCTATGTATGCACAGACTCCGGACGTGAGGGAGAGTACATTTACAGACTGGTGGATCAGGAGGCCCATGTGGGAGATACGAAGCAGAAGAAAAGAGTTTGGATTGATTCTCAGACTGAGGAAGAGATAATGCGTGGTATCAGGGAAGCTAAGGACCTCTCCGAATATGACAATCTTGCAGACTCGGCATACCTAAGAGCTCAGGAGGATTACCTTATGGGTATCAATTTCTCCAGGGCTCTTACTTTAAAGTACAGTCAGACAGTGAAAAACTATCTGGGATTGGGAAGAAATGACAGATGTGTCATAGCTGTAGGAAGGGTTATGACCTGTGTGCTTGGCATGATAGTCAAGAGAGAACGGGAGATAAGAGAGTTTGTTCCTACGCCGTTTTACAGAGTGGTGGCATCCTTTGACGGCTTTGATGCGGAATGGAAGGCTGTAGAGGGCTCGGCATACCTTGCATCGCCATATCTGTACAAGGAAAATGGCTTCAAGAAGGAGGAATATGCCCGTAAGCTTATATCCTACTTAACCTGTGAGCCACCGGTGGAATTTGAGGTTGCTAAGGTTGAGAAGAAGACAGAGAAGAAAGCACCGCCTATGTTATATAACCTGGCGGAGCTTCAGAATGACTGTTCAAGATTATTTAAGATAAGTCCTTCTGATACGCTTGCAATTGTCCAGGAGTTATACGAGAAGAAGCTGGTAACTTATCCGAGAACGGATGCCAGAGTGCTTTCCACTGCGGTGGCTAAGGAAATCGGCAAGAATATAAGCGGACTTAAGAGGTATGCCCCTGTGGCGGAATTTGCTGACAATATAATGACTCAGGGTGGCTATAAGGGCATAACCAAATCTAAGTATGTGAATGATAAGCAGATTACGGATCACTATGCCATCATCCCTACAGGACAGGGCTTCGGTGCACTTAACTCCGTATCTGAGGTGGCGAAAAAGGTTTATGACATAATAGCAAGAAGGTTTCTCAGTATATTTTATCCTCCTGCCGAATATGAGAAGGTTGGGCTTACACTTACAAGAAATATTGTGCCGGATGACTGTGGCAATGATGACAGGAATGGCAAGGAAGCATCAGAGTGCTTCAATTCCAGCTTTAAGCGGCTTAAAAAACCGGGATATCTGCTTATAGCGGGTATGCCTGCTGAGAAGAAAAACGACGAGGAGAAGCTCACTGAGGAACAGCTTGAAAAGTTAGGTTCACTGAAGAAGGGAACAAGACTTCAGGCAAAGGCAATTGATGTGAAGGAGGGCGAAACCACTCCGCCTAAGAGATATTCATCAGGAACTCTTATTCTTGCCATGGAGAATGCCGGACAGCTTATCGAGGACGAGGAGCTGAGAAGCCAGATAAAGGGTAGCGGTATAGGTACAAGTGCCACAAGAGACAGTATTATCACCAAGCTGGTTAATAACAAATATATCAATCTTAATAAGAAAACCCAGATAGTGACACCTACCTTCATGGGGGAGATAATCTATGATGTGGTGTTTTACTCCATCAATAATCTCCTTCGGGCAGAGATGACGGCAAGCTGGGAAAAGGGACTAACAGGAGTTGCCGCAGGAGAAATAAGCAGAGACGAATATACAGAGAAGATGAATGCCTATGTTATCGGCAATACGGAGCTGGTAAAAAGGCTTAATAATCAATATCAGATAACAGCAGTTTTTGATAAGTCGAAGCAATATTATAAAATGTAGCATTGATGAGCGCATAGGTAATCGGGCTTTGTTTTTATTTGAATAAGGAGAATGGGAATGAGTGAATTGATAGAAGAAATGTTGATTAAGAATATGTACAGTTTGGAGCATACGGCAGCGGGTGAAATGCTGGGAGGTCTTAATTATCCTTGGGAAGCACTTCCCCTAATAAAGGATTTTATAGTAAGCTATGGTGCAACGCTAAACAGTGATGAATATGATATGCCATCGGAAAATGTTTGGATACATAAAACTGCCAAGGTATGGCAGACAACCTCGATAACAGGACCATGTGTAATCGGAGCCAATACTGAGGTGAGACAGTGTGCTTTTATAAGGGGAAATGCACTGGTGGGTGAGAATTGCGTAATTGGTAATTCAACAGAGCTTAAGAATGTAATTATCTTCGATAACGTTCAGGTTCCACATTACAATTATGTGGGGGATTCGATTCTGGGATATAAGTCTCATATGGGAGCCGGTTCAATTACCTCAAATGTAAAGAGCGATAAAACGCTTGTACATGTTAAAGGCACAACCCGAAACGGTGATGTTATAGATATTGCCACCGGCCTTAAGAAGTTTGGGGCAATGCTTGGAGATAATGTTGAGGTTGGCTGCAATTCTGTATTAAATCCGGGAACTGTAATAGGCTCATGCAGCAATATATATCCATTGTCTCCGGTAAGAGGATATGTTCCGGGAAACAGCATATACAAGACCGGTGGAGTTATTGTAGAGAAAAAGTAGTTTACTGGCTGATTGCAGGTTCAATGGCTTGCTTGATGGCCTGAAGTATAACTATGCTGGTGTATTTATTGTCACTGGAATATGTAATATCATCGATATTGGACACAGTAGGAAGCTTTGTGTTAATCTCGTCAAGGGATGGCTGAATCAGAGGATACATGGCTGTAACTGTATCATCCAGATTAGTTATATCCACATGTGAAATGGTGGTTTCATCCACGGTAACTGATACCTCCAGGGTTGAGCCACCCAGATTGATATTGGTGGTGTAGACTCCCGGCTTATAGCTTGCCATGGTTGGAGATACCTGCTCCGAGCCTGTATCGCTAGCACCTTCCTCCTCATCCTTTTTGTCAGGTGAGAACATATAGAACATGAGAAGGATAAGCAGAATTCCAAGTATAATAAAGATACCTGTATAGATAAGCTCTTTCGATTTTAAAACTATTATTTTGGTATTTGATGACATAAATAAGCTCCTCACTAAGATTACTATAATATATTCTTGGTGAGGAGCTTTTATGATTATATAAGAGCAGTATATGAATAAGTAATACAACTGCAATGGGAGTAAGCTGCGATATACAGCTACAGCTTAGAATATCCGTGGCTGTTTACTATTGCATTTATCGGCTGCCCTGCCTGACACAGAGGACACTGTCCTGCCGGATAGGTCAGATAGTTTGGAATATCATCCGTGGTAAAGATGGTATTGATATGTTGACCATTTATCTCGCTGGCAGCAGAGAAGATAGATGATACACCGGCAATTTTACCACCGTAGTATTCTATGCACTCAAGGGCGGTTCGAACAGTCTTACCTGTAGTGGCTGTGGCGAGAAGAACAAGGATATTCTTGTTGTTAATCATGCCCATGTAGTTCTCTCTAAAAATAAGCTGTCCGGTGCTGCTCTGTTCAGGTGTAATTATGTATGCTGAATTGTGAAGGTTTGCAGAAAGTATACCGGCACTGGTAAGCTCGTCTGCAAGGTAGGCACCGATGATGTCTGTTCCGTCAAGGCAAACGATTGTATCAATTATTGTTGTAGCAACATATTCCTGAACCAGAGCCTTGGCAACGGCCTTGGCTTCATTTCTTCTTGTCTTAAGTGAAGTCATATCAATATAGTAGTTGATATGTGAAGATGAGGTTGCAAAATGTCCCGGGGTAATTTTAAGCGATATTAAATTATTGTACTGAGAATAAATCTTCAACTGATTTGTATTATTCATGATTACCTCCTCGATAATTATATTTATTTAATATTATATAATTATTTCACAAACAATGCAAGAATGGTATACTAAGCAGTAGGATATTATATCCTGAACGGATAAATCACTTGCGAG
>JBJENB010000205.1:0-17863 GCA_051879975.1 Wujia sp. | reverse complement strand
TGGAAGGGCGGCTATAATATTTCAAAATCTGAAAGCCTGTTGGATAATATTAAGGAAGAATCGGGCATGGATGTTACGTTCTTTTATGGTGATGAAAGAATTATGACCTCTGCAAAAGATAGCGAAGGAAATCGTATTCTGGGCTCGCCTGCCGGTGATGTTATCGTTGAGAAGGTGCTTCAGGATGGAGAGGAGTATTTCAGCTCTTCTGTATCCTTGGATGGAACAATGAACTACGGGTATTATATTCCTGTTTATCAAAAGGGAACTGACACAGATCCGATTGGAATGATATTTGTGGGAACAAATAAGAGTGCCAAGGATGATACCATAAATGGCATTATCTGGACGATTGTATTGTCGGTTATTTTGGTTATGGTGGTTTGTATTGCTATTGCAATTATTTTCTCCATGTCAATTACGAAGCCGATAGAAAAAGGAATCGGTGCAGTACAAAGGGTTGCAGAGGGTGAACTTGGACATCCTATCGATGAGGCACTTTTAGGAAGAAAGGATGAGGTCGGAGATCTTGTAAACGCCATTGATACGTTGCAGAAAACTCTCCAAAATATTATTAGAAGGATAGCTCAAAGTACTGAAAATCTTACATTGGCAGCTAATGAACTCGGAATTACGGCAAAAGAGACTAATTCGACCATGAAACAGGTTGAGAATGCAGTCAGCTCAATTACAGACAATATTTCAGAACAGGCAAGGAGTACTAAGAGTACAACTGATAATATTATGCTGATGGGTGAGCAGATAGGAATAACCTCAAGAGAGGTGGATTTGCTTAATCAGAATGCAGATATAATGAGAAAATCAAGTGAACAGGCTACCTTAACAATACAACAGCTGAGACTTATAAATGAGGAAGTTGAAAAATCAATTGCAACAATCACAAGACAGACGAATCTGACAAATGAATCCGCTCAAAAAATCCAAGCTGCAACAGGACTTATTTCTTCTATTGCAGAGGAAACGAATTTGCTTAGCCTTAATGCAAGTATTGAAGCTGCGAGAGCAGGGGAAAGTGGAAGAGGCTTTGCTGTTGTAGCGACTCAAATTCAGAAATTAGCAGAGCAATCAAATGAATCAAGTCGTAGGATTGAGGAGATAACCAATGCATTGATTTTAAATTCAGATGAAGCAGTAGAAATTATGAGCAGGGTTCATAAGATTATTGATAGCCAAAGCCACAATATGCTTGAAACAGAGAAGATAGTTGCGGAGGTTATGAATGGAATCGGAACTTCATTGGAGAAAATTGAGCAAATTGAAACGACAACGGTTCAATTAGAGGGCTCAAGAAACAGAATTGTGGATGCGGTGGAAGGTCTATCGGAAATAGCAGAACAAAATGCAGCAAACACACAGGAAACCTGTGCTCAGACGATGGAGGTTTCAAATACATTTGAACAAATTGAAAATAATGCTACTCAGTTAAAACAGATTGCCGATGAGTTATCTGATATAATGAAGCATTTCAGCTTGTAGGATAAACATATAACTAATATATAGTCCGCATCTCCTACCGATGTCGGACTATATTTTTTTCTTTTATAGGATTAGGGTGTCAAAAGCACACCTTATACAAATTGCAATTAGGTATTTACAAGGTGTGCTTTTGATACCCTAATCTTCATTGAAAAGTCCTGCTATTGACGCTTTTATAACTATATATTATAATGCAAGTAATCACTTGCAAGAAAAGGAAGAAAAATGTTTGACGAAACCCAGAATAAAATACTGAATTCAACCATGATGCTGGTTATGGAGAAAGGTTATACTGCAACTACGACAAAGGATATTGCTAAGAAAGCAGGAGTCAATGAATGCACAATCTTTCGTAAATTTAAGGGTAAAAAAGAGATAATTAAAGCTGCGATGACCTTACCGGAATGGAATCCCTGTCTTAAGAGGAGTGATTTTAAATACTCAGGCGATTTAGAAGAGGATTTATGTTCATTCGCAACTGTTTATATGAAAAAGGTAACACCAAGGATGGTTAAAATATCCTTGGGACTTCGTTCTCCTGAGCTTTACGAGATAACTAAGGATGGAATCAGGGAAATACCGGATACATTTAAAGAAGCTCTTGTAGAGTATTTTACTGAAATGCGAAAGCAAAATAAGCTTCAGACTGATGATGTAGAAGGTCTTGCAGTGGCATTTCTGGCTATAAATTTTGGATTTGTTTTCTTCAAGGCATCATTTGGCGATGAGCTTACTGAGCTTCAGACAGAGGAATATATAAAAAGCAGTGTTCGTCATTTTATCAATGGAATAATCTAATAGAGAAAATCAAGCGAAAGCTGACCGTGCTTGGCTCGCAAGTCGAAGCGCGGAAGGATTTGGAGGGACTATGCGGAATATCCGCATTTTCTTATGAATTTTATGCAAGTGAACACTTGCAAGAAAGGAGGCACAGGATGGTTTATTTCGTGGCTACCATACATTACGATGGAGAAAGAGATAATAAGGATTATCTTGAATACATAGAAGCTGTAAAGCCAATCGTGAACAAATATCATGGAAGATATATTGTGCGTTCAGAGAAAATAACGACGTTAAGTACGGATTGGAAGCCAAATCGGATTATCATTATTGAGTTTGACACAAGAGAGCAGCTGGAAATGTGTTTTTCGTCAGAGGAGTATAAGAGGATTGCAGCACTTAGAGAAAATACGGTAGATAGCAGGGCATTGATTGTTGAATAAATCGTGCTGATACATAATGGAGGTGGGAATTATGATGATAAGCAGTCAGGTACATTTGATTAGAAATGAGTTCAATGTAACACCGGAGGTTAAGAGATATGTAAACATTTATCTCATAGTAGGAAAGTACTGCTATCTGGTAGACAGTGGTGTCTCAGGTTCAAGTGACATAATCGGGGAATACTTGAAATCAATTAACAGAGAATTGAAGGATATAAAGGGCATATTCCTTACACATTCCCATCCGGACCATATTGGGGCGGCGGCTGAAATCAAAAAACAAACCGGTTGTAAAATATATGCACCGGTGGAGGAGATACCATGGATAGAGAATATTCAGACACAATTTTCTGAGCGCCCTATTCCAAACTTTTATAATCTTGTATCAGAATCGGTGGAGGTTAGCAGACCACTTATGGATGGTGATGTGGTTGAACCGGAGGAAGGAATTAGAATATGTGCATTATCAACCAAGGGACATTCCCATGATTCAATGTCTTTCATACTTAATGATGAAGTGATTTTTACGGGGGATGCTATTCCGGTGGCAGATGATTTGCCAATTTTTGTAAATTATGAACAAACAATAAAAAGTCTTGATTTGATACAAAATTTATACGGAATAAAATATTTTTGTCCGGCATGGGATAATGTGTATGACAAATCCTTGTTGGATACTACAATAGAAAATAGCAAGGAAATGCTTCTGCAATTAAAAGATGCAGCTGTTCAGGTAGAAAAGGAATTACCGGATGCTTCGGAAACAGACAGAATTATAGAGATATGCAAGAGGACAGGTATGCAAAAATATTTAGGGAATCCGTTATTTTCCACAAGCATTAGGGCTTGTTGCCAAAGGAAGTAACAAGCCCTAAGGTGTGAAATTTGTAGCACGCTGATGCGTGCCATGTCATCAAACTTCGTTTGGTGACAATGAAAATATGAAGCACGCTGCTGCATGCCTTGTCATCAAACTTCGTTTGGTGACAAGAAAAGATGTAGCACGCTGATGCGTGCGTAGGTCATCAAACTTCGTTTGGTGACAAGAATTACAATAAAATGTTTCCGTCTGTTGAGATGGTTACCACATTCCAAGGAATAAATTTACCGCTATTTTGTAATGCTATTTTTACGGCAGCTTCTATTCCGCCACAGCAAGGAACCTCCATTCTTACAACTGTGACACTTTTTATATCATTGTTTTGGATGATATCCGTCAGCTTGAGAGAATAATCGACTGCATCCAGCTTAGGACATCCTACAAGGGTAATGTGTCCCCTGATGAAATCCTGATGGAAATTGGCATAGGCATAGGCGGTACAGTCAGCAGCAATAAGTAGCCGTGCTCCCTCAAACCATGGGGCATTTACAGGGGCAAGCTTTATCTGCACAGGCCACTGACGAAGCTGGGATTCCTGTGGCGTTGCTGATATATTAGCATTTTCCTGACGTTTTATGGCTTTTGCCGCAGAGCCGGGACACCCACAGGGCAATATCTGTTCTTTTTTTGACTTTGCCTCAATAACCGCAGCCTCGTTATAGGCTGCAGCTTCCCTCTCAACAAAGGAGATTGCTCCGGTTGGACAGGTCGGAAGGCAGTCACCCAAGCCGTCGCAGTAGTCATCTCGAAGAAGCTTAGCCTTTCCGTCTACCATACCGATGGCACCCTCGTGGCAGGCAGCGGCACAGGCACCGCAACCGTTACATTTTTCTTCATTTATTTCAATAATTTTACGAACCATTGTTTTTCCTCCTGATATTAGCATTGCTTTATGTTACTTGGACATTTTATTATACTGAAATAGAAATGTCTGTTGGAATTCTAACAAAGAGGTGTTTTATGCAAAAATATTTTGAAGTATTATCTCAGTGTCCTTTATTTAAGGGAATTGAACAATGTGAAATGAATTCGGTTATACAATGTCTGGATGGCAGAATAGAAAATGTTTCTAAGGGAAGTCCTGTTTTCCTTGAGGGGGATTCTGTGCGATTTATCGGTGTTGTACTAACGGGTTTGGTTCAGGTTGTCAGGGAGGATTTTTATGGGAATAGAAGCGTGTTGTCAATACTGCAGCCCGGAGAAATGTTTGCAGAGGTCTTTTCCTGTGCCGGATATGAAGCCATGCCTGTGAGTGTTTTTGCTCTTGCTGATACGGAGGTTCTTCTGCTTGATTGTCGCCATATATTTAATTCCTGTTCAGATTCCTGCCATTTTCACTGTATTTTGATGAATAATTTACTACAGGGTATGGCACAGAAGAATCTGGCACTGACCAAAAAAATTCGATATATGTCACAGAAGACAACCAGGGATAAGCTCTTGGCATATCTTATGGATCAGGCAAAGCAACAGGGGAGCAGGGAATTTGTCATTTCCCATAACAGACAATCCCTTGCAGATTATTTGGGAGTAGAGAGAAGTGCCATGTCTGTGGAAATCAGTAAATTAAAGAAGGCAGGAATAATTGATACACGTGGCTCATGGTTTCGACTAAATTTTTCCTAATGAATTATGTTGTAAAATATAAAAAGGTTGGGTATAAGCTATATAGATGGCATTATATTATCAAAATTATGATGGGAGTGGTGGTATGATACAAATTAGACCAGTTTCAGATTTAAGGAACAAGTTCACTGATATTGATAATACAGTTAAGACCGGTGAGCCGGTATATCTCACAAAGAATGGATATGGATCGATGGTAGTGATGAGTATAGAATCATATTCCAAGCTTACGGAAAATGTAGAAGATGCTCTTGATATTGCAGATCGTATGGCGGAGGAGAGCGATGAAAGATATACACATCAGGAAATGTTTTCAAAATTGCGGGAGGCTATAAGTGGATAAATAAAATAAATGTCAAAAATTTAATCAAATTCAGAGAAGCAGAAGCATAGAAATGTGCTTCTGCTTCTCTGTGTATACAATGAGCCGAGCGCAGATTCGTGCTTGCACGAAAATCTGCATTCGGCGAATGAACATCATTGAGCCGGCAGGGCTGAACACCATCTATATAAAAATTATATTATTTCATTTGAAAAATGTATTTTTCAAATAGATTGACTCGTGATAGACTTTGTCCATGAAAAGAAGCCCATAGGCTTCGGAAAGTGAGATGAGGATATGAAAGCAGTTGTATATAAGGGCAAGGGTGAATTTAGCTTTGAAGAAAAGCCTATGCCAAAGATTTTAGATAGCAAGGATGCAATTGTTAAGGTAACACTCGCTTCCATTTGTTCCAGTGATATTCATATCAAGCATGGCGCAGTCCCTAAGGCGGTTCCCGGTATCACGGTTGGACATGAGTTTGTAGGTGAGGTTGTTGAGGTTGGTTCTGATGTGAAGAAATTCAAACCGGGAGACAGAGTAACTGTAAACGTGGAAACCTTCTGTGGTGAGTGCTTCTTCTGTAAGAGAGGATTTGTAAATAATTGTACTGATAAAAATGGTGGCTGGGCGCTTGGCTGTAGAATTGACGGTGGTCAGACAGAGTATGCAAGAGTGCCATTTGCAGACAACGGATTAGATTTGATTCCCGATGGAGTTACAGACGAGCAGGCGTTGTTTACCGGAGATATATTAGCTACGGGATATTGGGCAGCATCAATTGCGGAGATTAAACCAGCTGACACGGTTGTAGTTATTGGAGCAGGTCCTACAGGCTTATGTGCTCTTGAGTGTGTCAAATTATACGGACCTGAAAAGGTGATTGTAATAGACACCATGGATGAGCGTTTAAAGCTCGCCAAGGAACATGGAGTAGCGGATATTACAATAAATCCCCTTAAGGAAAATGTTGAGGAGCTTGTGCTTGCAAATACGGAAGGCCGTGGAGCAGATGTAGTTTTGGAGGTGGCAGGCGGACCTGATACATTCCAGACAGCATGGAAGGTTGCAAGACCAAATGCGGTTGTATGTGTAGTTGCATTATATGAGGAAGCACAGTCAATTCCGCTACCTGATATGTATGGTAAGAATCTTATATTTAAAACAGGTGGAGTAGATGCAAATGCCTGCGGAGATATTCTTAAGCTTATTGCATGCGGCAAGATAGATACAAGCTACCTGATTACTCATACAGTAAAGCTTGCTGACATAATGGAGGCGTATAAGCTGTTTGAGAATAAGGAAGACGGAGTTATTAAGGTTGCAGTTGAGCCGTAAGGTTCAATGTAATATATATGGAAAGGCGGAACACCCCACATTTCGCTTTCCAAATCTAATGAGAAAGAGGGAAAGGCATATGAAAAAAATTAAAAAGCTTTTAGCTTTAGCTGCATCGTTAGTCATTGGTATGAGTATGATGACAGCTTGCGGTTCAAGTGAATCGGGTACTACAACAGAGTCTGTAAAGGCAACAGATGATTCGGCAACAAATGATTCGGCATCAGATACTCCTGAATCGACATCGGGTGAGACAATTAAGATTGGTGTTCTTACAGCAACAACAGGAAGTACAGCACTTCTGGATCAGTTTATTGAAAATGCATTTACAATGGGTATCAATGAAATAAATGCAGCAGGCGGAGTAAATGGCAAGCAGATAGAGTTAATTCGTGAGGATTATGCATCTGATCCTGCAACAGCCGCAGAAAAGGCTGAGAAGCTTATTGTTGATGATGGCGTAGCTGCGATATTTGGCTGTGTATTGTCATCATGCCGTCAGGCGGTTTTACCTGTAGTAGAGAAGTATGATAATCTTCTTATTTATCCTACTGACTATGAGGGCTTAGAGCAGTCAGAGAATATAATCTACCTTGGCTGTGTACCAAACCAGCAGGTGGCGACTATTGCACCTTGGTTGGTAGAGAACATCGGTAAGAAGGTATATGTAATAGGTAATGATTACATTTATCCAAGATCTACCTGTGCTCAGCTGATTGACCTTCTTGAGGCAAATGGTGCAACCATTGTAGGTGAGGAATATATTGCAATGGATGCTACTGATTACACAACTACAATTATCAACATTATGGATGCAGAGCCGGATGTTGTGTTCTCAGTTTTAGTAGGAGATGCAATCAATTCCTTCCAGACACAGTTTGCTCAGTATGGTGCTGATTGTGATGTATTCCATATGTGTATGGATGAGTCTTGTATATCTGCAATTGGTCTTGAAAACTGCGAGGGCGTATATAGTGGACAGACATATTTTAGCGCAGTTGATTCTCCGGAGAATGCAGAGTTTGTTGAGAAGTATGAGGCAGCTTACGGCTCAGTGCCAACAGTATATGCGTCTACCTCATATACAGGTGCATACATTTTAGCTCAGGCTCTTGAAAATGCAGGAGATGATTTATCATCAGGTAAGGAATTTGCCAAGGCATTTTATGGTGTTTCTTATACAGGACCTGCCGCAACACTTACTATATTAGACAACAATCATACATCTCTGGTTCCTAGAATTGGACAGGTAAACAGCGAGGGCTCATTTACAGTATTGTATGAGGCGCCGGAGGCTATCGACCCGGATCCATGGGCAGGACAGGAGTAAGTAGTTCGCAGCATTAGATTTTTTCACAAAAAATAATATACACATACAATGGGGCTGATATTTTAAATAAAAATACAGCCCCATTTCACTTTAGGATTGGAGGAGCAATTATGCTGGTTACACTCATATTAAATGGACTGATGACTGCAGCAACGTTGTTACTGATATCGCTGGGTATGGCTATTATATTCGGCATAATGAATGTAGTAAATCTTGCACATGGTGAACTCATTGTAATAGGTGCCTATGTGGGCGCAAATGTTATTGCAAAGACAGGGGCACCATTCTGGGTGGCGGCAATAGCGGCATTTGTGGTAACCGGAATAATAGGTGCAATAATAGAACGATTGGTAATAAAAAAGCTGTATGGAAAAATTGCAGAGACATTGCTTGTTACATATGCATTATCAATGATTATTCAGCAGGCACTAAAGCTTATTTTCGGACCGGGATATATACATATCAATGTACCAACTCCGGGACCTGTCAAGATAGCAGGTACGATAATGCCAAAGTATTATGTAGTTATTATTATAATAGCTGTTGTTGTATTTGTGGCAACTCTGTTGCTCTTTAATGAGACAAAGCTGGGAATGCAGATTAGGGCTGTTAGCCAGAATAGACAGATGGCAGCCTGTCTTGGTGTTAATACTAAGCTGGTTGATACGGTTACCTTTGCCTTTGGAGCAGGTCTTACAGGACTTGCAGGCTGTATCATTGCACCAATTAATTCAATGTCACCATTTGCCGGAGGAAATTACATGGTAAATAGCTTTATGTCGGTAGTTTTAGGTGGTGTGGATTCATTATTTGGAACAGTTCTTGGCTCAACAATAATGGGTGAGAGTAATACTCTTCTCGGAGGTTACCTTGATTCCGTAATGGCAGAAATAATTGTAGTATTTGCGGTTGTTGTGGTAATCAGATTCAGACCTAAGGGACTCATTGTAAAGGAAAGGAGATAATTAAAATGGAAAAGACAAAAAAGAAATTATCTTCAAATATGACGGTTCTAATTGCAATTGATATAGTTTTATTGATTTTCCTTGCATTATTTCCGCTGTTTGTCAATACCTTCAGACTTCAGATTATGGCGAAATGTCTGTGCTATATTGTATTTGCTTATTCCCTGGATTTGCTTTGGGGATATGTAGGCCTTATGAGTATGGGACATGCCGTGTTTTTTGGAATAGGTGCATACATCCTTGCCATAGGATATTCAATGCAGGATGGTATTCCTTTGTTTATGACAAGTCTTGGAGTTAAGGAGGCTCCGGCAGTGTATTATGTGTTGGCCAACAAGCCTATTGCATTTTTTGCTGCCCTTATTATGTGTGGACTTATAGCAGGAATTCTGGGTGCGTTCCTTTTTTCAAAAAAGGTCAACAGTGTATTCTTTTCTCTGATTACCTTTGCTCTTGCCAGAGTCTTTTCATTGCTGATTATTAACCAGCAGAAATATACAGGAGGAGCTAATGGTATTACCAAAATTCCTACAAGACTGTTTGTAGAGAAGGATATACCCAGAATAAACTATTATTACATTTTGCTGGCAATGGTGGTTATCACATATCTTTTCTGCAGATGGCTAACTAACAGCAAGTTTGGTCTTATTTTGGAGGCAATTCGGGAAAATGAGGACAGAATGACCTTCTTCGGATATAACCCAATTAAATTCAAGATAATAATATTTGTTATTTCAGCAGTGATTGCCGGTCTTGGAGGAATCATGTTTGTCACCTCACAGTCCTTTATTGGGCCATCCAATGTTGGTATTGCGGCTTCAACAGCAGTGCTGGTATGGCTTGCCTTAGGAGGAAAGGGCAATATTACCGGAGCTACAGTGGGAACTCTGTTGGTGTGCTGGGCAGAAAGTATTTTCTCAGAGCAGTTGACGGATTATTGGAATATTATCTATGGAGCAATGATACTGATTATAGTATTTTTCATGCCAAAGGGTATTATTGGACAGATGCTTAGCGGAATCTATAACAGAAGGGTCGCTAGGAAACAGAATGAATCTTTGAAATAAACAGAAAGCAGGGTGTACATATGAGCGAAAAAAGAGAAAATCGATTGATAGTCCGAGGATTATCTGTAAATTTTAATGGATTTATAGCTGTAGACGGAGTTGATCTGACTGTAGAACCGGGTGAAACACGAGTTATAATTGGGCCAAATGGAGCCGGAAAAACCACATTGTTGGATTTGATTACAGGAAAGACAAAGCCTACAGCAGGTACGGTGGAATTCAGAGGTCATCATCTCGTAGGCAAATCAACTGCTGATATATGCAGAAGATATCACGTGGGTCGAAAGTTTCAGGGACCGAATGTGTTTGGAGAATTGACGGTTGAACAGAATATGAGACTTTCTATGATGGGAAATGACAGTATGACCAGTTATTTCTTCAAAAGAAAATGTGTCGAGGCGCAAAATAAAATTGATGATTGTCTGAGGAAGGTTAATCTTCTTGAATACAAGGATATGCTTGCCTCATCTCTGTCGCACGGACAGAAGCAATGGCTGGAAATAGGAATGGTGATACTTCAGGATGCTCAGCTTGTTGTTCTGGATGAGCCGACTGCCGGTATGACAGCAGAAGAAACCTATAAGACGGGAGAAATGATTCTGGGCAATCTCAAGGATAAGACAGTTATTGTTATCGAGCATGATATGGATTTTGTCAGGCAGATAGCGGAAACCGTTACGGTGCTGCATCAGGGAAAGGTGCTGGCAGAGGGAACCTTTGAGGAGGTTGAGAAGGACGAGAGAGTTATCTCCGTATATTTAAAGCAGGATACTGAAGATAAGAAGGAGGAAGCCTAATGTTAGAATTCAAAAATGTTCATGTTAGCTATGGCAAAAGTAAGGTTATAAACGGTGTGGACTTTTCTATGGAAATTACAGATAAGGTTGCTCTCCTTGGACGTAACGGAGTCGGTAAAACTACCTTGCTAAAAAGCATGATAGGTATTTTGCCTGTAGGTGAGGGCGAGATAATCTATGAGGACAAGGTCATCAATAAAAAGAGCAGCTATGAAAGAGCCCACACCGGAATAGCGTATGTTCCCCAGGGAAGAGAGATTATCTCTGATTTCTCTGTAAAGGAAAATCTGGAGCTGGGTGGTATTTCACTAAATAAGGCTTTAGTAAAGGATAGGATGGAAGAGGTGCTTAATTATTTTCCTGCACTTAAAGTGCATTACAACCGTAAGGGTGGTGTGCTGTCAGGAGGTCTTCAGCAGCAGCTGGCAATATCGAGAGCCTTGATGTCCCATCCCAAAATATTATTGCTTGATGAGCCTACTGAAGGAATTCAGCCAAACATTGTTGCCGAAATAGCAGATATACTTAACAGAGTTCATGAAGACCTAAATCTTGGAATTATCTTAGTGGAGCAGAATCTTAAATTTGCTTTTAAAATTTGTGATTCATACGTGCTCATGCAAAAGGGTAAGGTGGTCAGTCAGGGAAAAGAGGAAGACCTTACAGATGAAGTCATTAAAAAGTATCTTACGGTATAGTGATGAGTTTTTTCTTGAGATAAAGGGGGACTAATATGAAGAATTACATAATAACAATAGCACGAGGCTTCGGAAGTGGTGGAAAAGCTATTGGAAATATGCTTTCCAAGGAATTGGGAATTCCTTGCTACGAAAGAGAAATACTTGATATGGCATCTGAGAAAACAGGATTAAATGTGGGAATATTTGACCTTGTGGATGAAAAACTCAGAAGAAATGCCATTATGCAGAACATAGGAACGGTTCAGACAAAATATGTTGTGGAGCCTTCCGATAAGGCCTTCGTCTCAGATGAGAACCTGTTCCATATTCAGGCTGAGATAATCAGAACATTGGCAGATACTCAATCCTGCATAATTGTTGGAAAATGTGCAGATTACATTTTAAGGGATCATGACAATGTCATCAGCGTATATATTGAGGCACCGAGAGCAGCGTGTCTCAAGGCGGTTATGGAGAAGCTTAATGTGCCTGAGAAGAGGGCTCATCAGCTTATCAAACAGACTGATACCTATAGAGCAAATTATTATAGATATTATACAAGAGGTTTGGATTGGACGAACCCAATTAATTTTGATATGACCCTTAACAGCGATAGAGTCGGATATGAAGGGTGCGTCGGAATCATAAAGAAATATGTTGAAATTAAATTCGGAGAGAATAATCCAAAATAGGAGGAATGTAATATGTCAAAGAAATTCTGGGAATGGGAACCTGTATTTGATTTGAAGCCGGAGGAGTCAGCCTTACTTATTATTGATATGCAGGAGGGCTTCGTAAATGGAGGTCCGTTGACTGTGCCTATGGCCAAGGAACAGGTTCCTAATATGGCGAAGCTTGCAGATAAATGTAGAGAAATGTCTATTCCTGTTTTTTATTCGAGGTTTGACTACACTGAAGATATGAATTATGACTTTTACAGGAAAATGGCATCGCAGAGAGGTCTAGTCAGAGCTGACGGAAGCTATATGTTTGAGCCGGAGGATCCTCAGGTAGAAATTGTGAAGGAGCTCTGCCCAATGGATGGAGATATAGTATTTGATAAGTTTGGATTTGATTGCTTTGGACACACCGATTTGGACGAAATGCTGCGACAGAGAAATGTAAAAACACTTATGATAGCCGGAACAGTAGTAAATTGGTGCGTTGACAGTACCATTAGAGGGGCATTTCATAGGGATTATCAGGTGGTGGTTATGGCGGACTGTGTAAGTGGATATTCCCAGGCAGGAATATCCGGTGAACAGTGGCGTGATATAGAGCTTGATTTGTTTGCAGAGGCATTTGGAAGGGTTGTGACATCATCTCAGGCAATTCATGAACTTGCCACCAACTTAAAATAATGAAATAAAATCTATTATAGAGCGGTGTAAAATGGCATTCTTTTGCCAAACCAGATAGGCGTTTGCTGAAAATGCCGGTTCTACTATTTTCTTGTGGATAATATCAGGATTGGATATAAGCAGGGTTGAAGAAATAGGCATGATGGCTATACCCAATCCGTTGTTTATCCACTCAATTGAGGTAAATATATTGTCATTTCTGGAGATTATATTTGGACTCATATTTATCTGCATACAGCGCTGCATAAATATATCCTCAAAACGGCGATGTATGATAAGTGGTGAGGATATAAGCTCCTTGAGCTTGATTTCCGGGCTGTTATCCTTGAATTGCTCCGGTAGACCTGATGCCACAAAGTAATCCTCCTCATCCTTGGACATATTTGGGAGAACTACTCTTTTATTGGAATAAACCTTCATATCTATGGGCTCTCGTACAATGGCCATATCTATTATTCCATTATCCAGCAATTCAAGCAGTCTCATACTGCTTCCGTCGTAGATGTTGAATATGGTATTAGGGTATTTCTCCTTGTATTTTCTTATAATAACAGGGAGTAAATTGTGATTAATACTGCTGACTGAGCCAATATTTATATATGTCGGTGTGTTATTTGAAAAATCCTTGAGTTCATTTACGGTCTTATCAATCAATGTCAAAATCTGCATTGATTTATCCCTTAAGTATTCACCCTCCGGGGTAATAACCATATTTCTTGAGTTTCTGATAAATAATTGGACTCCCAGCTCGTCCTCCAACAGCTTTAGCTGATAGCTAAGTGGCGGTTGAGAGACATTGAGAGCTTCTGCTGCTTTAGTAAGATTACCTGTCTCTGCAATTTTCAGAAAATAGGATAATTGTTTTAATGTCATAGTAAACCTCCACGAAAAAGCTGTCTAAATTTTATCTTAATTATAATTGAATATTCAACTTCTACAATAATAAATTAAAGCCTGATTATTAAACCTCCGATGTCCATAGTCTGATGCCGGGAGGAAAATACATCTATATTTTTTTTATATAAATTAAGTTAAAAATGGTATTGGACGTATAGATAAATGCGGGATTATACTCCTATTGATGATTGATAGTTGCGGCAGAGGTAAGGAGAGGCGAACTATGAACAGAAAGAAAATAATAGGTTTCATACTCGCTGTAATTAGCTTTAGCTCTTTATTCTATTCAACCGGTATCAGCGATTTGTCAATTGAAGGGAGAAGATGTCTGGCAGTTTTTTTGCTGGTGTTCTTCTTGTATGCGTTTGAGGTTTTTCATGCGGCACTGATTAGTCTGGCAATAGTACCGTTGTTAGTTATTTTGAGAATCGTGCCAATAAAGGAGGCCTTGTCAGGCTTCTCCTCTACATCAACATATTTGATTGCAGGAGCATTTATTATTACCGGTGCAATGATAGAATCAAGGCTTGGTGACAGGATTGCATATAGTATTTTATTAATTGTCGGGAATAAAACAAGAAACATCTCCTTTGGAATAATGTGTGTATGTATTTTGCTTGCGTTTATTATTCCTTCATCCACATCCCGTACTGCAATGATGATACCTGTTTGTCTTAAGATTATTCAGCTATATCAGGGGGATGAGCTAAATAAAACAAAGTTCAGTGCAAATATTATGATGACACTATGCTGTACCAATTCAGCTATAGGCTCCGGGATTCTTACAGCTACCATAACGAATCCCATGGCGGTGGAGTATATACATAATGCCACGGGGTTGAGCGTAACGTATAGGCAATGGCTTATATGGGGAGGACCGGCTGCACTGATATGCACACTTCTTGGATGGGTTCTAATACAGTTTATGTTTAAGCCGGAAAGGACTGAGATAAATAATGGAGAAGAATATGTCAGGGAAGAATTAAAAAAGCTGGGTCCAATAGGGATAGGTGAGATTAAGGTTATAGTAATTTTGGTTATGGCGGTTGTATTGTGGTTCGCCGGAGATTTGGTGGGACTTGATAGCTGTACTGTTTGTATCCTGTGTGCCTGCATAATATGTCTTCCGAAAATAGGCTACATCAGCTGGGTAAAGGCATGTAAATATATATCAGTAAATGTCTTGTTTTTGGTCAGCGGAGGTATAAGCCTGGGAGCAGCAATGAGCTCTACAGGGGCTGCAACATGGTTGGCTGAAAGGATATTTGATTTACTCGGAATGGAAGGACTCTCTTCTGAAATAATACTAATTGCTATATTGGTCGTTGTACAGTTTATGCATGCTTTTTTTGCAGGGACGGCGACTATGGCAAATGTATTTTTTCCGATTGTTGCCGGTATCGCTACGATATCAGGTATATCTCCAATGATTATGATAGTAATGACAGCTTTTATAATAGGCGGATATCCGGTTTTAATGTTTTTCAATACAACGCCTAATATTCTGTGCTATGACACAGGTCATTTGTCTGCTGAGAATTTTATGAAATTTGGAACAGTATTTTCAATTGTCGTTTGTATCGTATACGGATTATGTGTCGAGTTTTATTGGCCATTGGTTGGTCTTTAAAGCATAAATTATACTTGAAAAATAAGGAGGAATTTGGATGGATAAGATTATTATTATAAATATTGGTACCATAGTAAGCGGTGATATTAATAATCCTATACTTGAAGGTAATACAGTGGTTATATCAGAGGGTAAAATTGAGGCTATTGGTGACGAAAAGCTTATTTCGGAGGGCGCAAAGATAATAGACGCCAAGGGAATAACGCTAACACCGGGATTAATTGACTCGCATGTTCATGTAACGGTAGGTGATTATGCACCGAGACAGAAGACTCTTGATTACATATCCAGTGCGTTACACGGCGGAGTTACTACCATGATTTCTGCCGGTGAGGCTCATATGCCGGGAAGACCTACTGATCCGGCGGGGGTTAAGGCTCTGGCAATATTGGCACATAAGTCTTATGAAAAGCTCAGACCCGCCGGAGTGAAGGTGCATGGAGGTGCCTTGATTCTGGAGAAGGGACTTACAGAGAAGGACTTCGAGGAAATGCATAATGAGGGAGTATGGCTGATAGGCGAAATAGGTCTTGGAACCATTAAGAAGCCGGAGGATGCTGCTCCACTTGTAGAAATAGCTCATAAATATGATTTTAAGGTCCAGATGCATACCGGTGGTACATCAATTCCCGGAAGCTCCACGGTTACGGCAGCGGATGTTATGGCTACGAAGCCGGATGTTGTATCGCATATAAATGGTGGACCTACTGCCATTTCTCTGGAGGAAGTAGATAAGATAATGGATGATACGAACTTTGCTCTTGAGATAGTACAATGCGGAAATCCTAAGGTGGCTGACTATGTTGCCAGGATGGCTGATAAAAAGAATATGTTGGATAGGATTATATTTGGCAATGATGCGCCTAGCGGAACAGGACTTATACCTCTCGGTATTATCAGAAATATCTGTCAGCTTGCCTCTGTATCCGGTATTGCTCCTGAGAAAGCGATATGTATGGCTACAGGAAACACCACCAAGCTGTATGGACTTAATACAGGAATAATTGAGGTTGGCAGGGAAGCAGATTTAGTACTTATGGATACGCCTATGGGCTCAGTTGGAAAGGATGCACTTGGTGCAATCGCTTCCGGAGATATACCGGGAATAAGTATGGTTCTGGTAGACGGCAAGGTGTTGGTTAATAAGAGCAGAAACACTCCTCCTGCCAATACACAGGCAGTGGTTGGATAGCATTTTACAGGATTTATTGTTAGTTAATTTATAGGAGACGGCAGATAGAGCAATATTGCTCTAAGGCGTATTTTAAGAAAGGTGGAGAAAAATATGGATTTACTTATCAGAAAGATTGTGACAAATGTTGAGGAAATAAAGTTTGAGGGCTTCAAACCACTGGAAAGTCCTATTAAGAAGTGTAGCGTTTCAGCAGTAATTAAGAATCCCTTTGCAGGAGAATATGTGGAGGATTTAAGCATGCTTTCTGAGATTGGACAGTACCTGGGTGGCGAGCTTACGGCACAGGCTGTTAAGGCGATGGGTATAAAGCCTGAGGAAGCAAACAGTTATGGAAAAGGAGCTATAATAGGTTTAGATGGTGAGCTTGAGCATGGTGCAGCAATTTTACATCCGTTATTAGGTAAGCCGATGAGAGAACAGGTAAATGGCGGTAAGGCAATTATACCGTCAGCTAAGAAGGTTGGACCGGCAGGTACTTCTCTTGATGTGCCTCTACATTACAAGGATGCAGCATTTGTCAGAACGCACTATGATGCAATGGAGGTTCGTATACCTGACGCACCAAAGGAGGATGAGATAGTTGTGTCGATTGTTGTTACCAATGGCGGACGTCCACATCCAAGAATCGGTGGCTTACAGGTAAGTGAGATTAAGGGCGAGGATGGACTTAGATAGTATGAATGAAAAAATAGGATTTATTGGGCTTGGAGCTATGGGTAATCCCATGGCTGCAAACCTTTCAAAGGCGGGTAATACCGTTTATGTGTATGATGTGTCGGAGCAGGCAGTACAGCGGGCTTGCGATGAAAATGATAAAATGATTGCCTGTGATACGTTGACCTTCCTTGCAGAAAACAGCGATATTATCTTTGCCTCGCTGCCAAACGGACCTATAGTGACAAGTGTTATGCAAAATGAGATTATTGGGTCATGTAAAAGAGATACCATAATCGTTGATTTATCAAGCGTGGCACCGGAAACCTCCAAGACCCTGTATAGTCTGGCTAAGGAAAAGGGAGTTGAATATCTGGATGCACCTGTAAGCGGAGGGGTGT
>JBJENB010000204.1:0-4327 GCA_051879975.1 Wujia sp. | reverse complement strand
TCTGTGTCCATGTGGAATATATGTTATCTTTTCATCCCTAACACCAAAATCCTTAATCAGTGTATCCTTATTCATCCTTGCCTGATTGATAACCATATCGGAATTAGAGTATATTTTTTTGTGGAAATGATAATCATAGAATTTTCTGTTAAATGGCAACAAATCATGGATGGTCGTCACAACCTTTAATCCCATTTTACGCAGCTTCTTGTGATAAACCCAATCAAGAGGTGAAAATAAATACCACTGTACATGGACTATTTCTATGTTTTCCTTCTTGCAGTAATCTAATATACGATTCCAGCTTTTTCTATAGCTTAAAACCTTGTTTACCGGGTCCTTCTCCTTACTGTAGCTGCCAAATATATTGATGTACTTAACATCACTATAGGAAGACACATTATCATCCTCTATACCACATACTGTTACATCAACATTTTTCCTCATAAGGGCTCTTGCTAAGGAAAATGTATATTTATTATTGACTTCCGGAACTTGATTTATTATAAGTACCCTCATAAATTATCTCCAAATTATAATTTCCTTCTCCAATACTCAAGCATATCTGCAATCGTCTGTTCCATAGGTATCTCTTGTACCCATCCGGTATCTTCTTTAAGCTTTGCGACATCTCCTACTATTATCTTTTCATCTGTAGGTCTAAGCAGCTTAGGGTCTACCTCTACATCAAACTTGATTCCTACCTGTTGCTCAATCATAGCTAAGATATCACTCATCTGATAAATATGCTCAGAGGAAATATTATACACATCTCCGGCCTTACCCTTGTCAGCAAGAAGCATCAGCGCTTTAACCAGGTCTCTTTGGTCCATAATTGCTCTTTTCGTATTCAAATTGCCAACCTTGAAGGTTTTATCTCCGGTCTTTTCAGCAATTATAGCTCTTCTGGTAAAATCAGAAGTGACATCATTTACCTTCCTTGTTCCCGTAGAATTAAAGATTCTGGCTCTAATACAACGAATATGGTCGTTCATATAATATTGAAATGATATAAGATCCTGTCCAACCTTGCTGACTCCGTATGGATGAAGTGGTTTTAATTCAGCCGTTTCCTTTACATATACCTTATCTCCCTCAAGCTCATTAAGGGTTTCTCCGTATTCGGCACTTGAACAAGCCACAACCACCATAGGATCATAATCCGGATTGGTCAACCTTACCCTCTTTATAGCCTCATATATTGCAATCGTACCATTGATATTTGTCTCAATGGTTTCATAGGGTCTGTCCCATGAAACTGTCGGATAACTCTGAGCTGCAAGGTGATATATCTGATCCGGTCTGAAATCTGTAATGACCTTCTCCACACTTTGAGGATATCTTACATCACACTCAAGCATCCTGATATCACTTGATATTTCGGTTATATCAGTAGTAGGCTTATAATATGTTCCTAATACATTATCGCCTCTTGCATGAAGCAATTCTACCATATGAGAACCAACCATTCCGCCGGCTCCGGTAACCATAATATTCATAATTAACCCTCCAGGATTCACTATCTCTCAATATAAACATAATTATAGTAAATATATCATAACATACCAGAAAAGACAATCCACAGCGACTTGCCTTATCCTTTACATTATTTAGATATTTAATAAATCATTAAATCTTTGAAGCAAAAAACAGGCTTCTCTTCCCCATCAGTCTCTGTTCTTCCCTCAACAGTTATCTTTATCTTATCCTCATTAGCCGGCAGCTCTATCACATACATATGCCATCCGGCACTTATATCCATACAAGATAAGGACCAATCTGTCAAAAGTTCTCCATTGTCGCCATATATACACACTCCGGGTGTTCCCTCATTCCCTATTTTTTTTCCATAGAAAACCATATAGTTATAAGCTGATATGTCATTTAACGTAAAGCTTGCCCCTATAAGCTCCGTATCGGAATCCGATATTACATCTGCATTATCAGGGATTATGCTAATGCTATCAGCTCCTGTAAGCTCTTTATTGGTCAATGCCCCTGCATACAAATCACTTTCATAATCCTCCTGTTGATTATAGCCGGCATAATCACAGGCTAAATAAAACGAAAGCTCCTCCTCCAGATATTCCATATAATTATCCTGTGTCAAGAGATACTGCCCATCATGCATCCATTTAAGAATAAGCGAATTAACC
Organism: Wujia sp.; assembly: GCA_051879975.1. Classification (GTDB taxonomy): domain Bacteria; phylum Bacillota; class Clostridia; order Lachnospirales; family Lachnospiraceae; genus Coprococcus_C. The sequence goes on along the minus strand of JBJENB010000204.1, from coordinate 2,171 downwards.
CACTGACCATAATGAATGTCATCCTTATAGTTGTTTAGATTTGTAGTAATATCCGTTCTATTGTTAAAGGAATATAAATGTACATTGTCATATGGCAATAATTGTTCTATAATATATCGTTCTGCCTCCAATTGCCTATATATTTCACCATCTGAAACCAGTTGATTCCACCACACTATGCTATATGGAGGAAAAAAGTAATAAAAATCCACATCCGGATATTCTTTCACAAGGGACAAAACATTTTCATTTATGTTCTCTGTTATGATTGCTATATCCTCTTCTGTAAGATGTGTCCACTCATCCGGTTCAGAGTTTACCATACCGGTTGGATTAACCGCTTTTCTTCCATAATCATACTGAAATTGCCAATTAGTATATTCATTGAAGGTAGTAATACCCTTTTCTTCTGAAGATAACATCTCATGAATTCTTGTAAAAAGTACATCCCTATTGTATATATAATTCACATCATTAAAAATATTATCATCGTACAGATATGTTGGAAATTCTCCCAAATCGGACCTCATCTTATCTGCAGAATCAAAAAAATAGTTCATATCAAGGCAGCGCACAATCAATTTTAACTCAGGATTAATTTCAAGAGCAATTTTGAGATTATCATTGATTTCCTTGTATGTTCCGGCAGAATAGGTTACCTTGATTGAATCTACACCAAATAATTCATCCAGTTCAGTCGTCATAAAGTTTTCCGTCATTGATGTACCTGTTATAATGGCATCGTATTCGAACCTTTTTATTATTCCATTGTTCTGACTTCTCTGATTATCCAGAGTATAATAATACTTATCTGTATAGGGTTTGTGATAGTGAAGATAAGGATCCAGATTATATACCAAACAGGCAATCAACACCAATGCAGTGATTACCATGCCAAACCAGCATATTAACCATTTTTTTGAATTCATAATGGCCTCCTCTAAAAATTAAAATATACAAATACAGACTCTCCCCCAATGCAAACAAACCCCCAAAGAAATGCAACTGCAGCTGCTATCACTGAAAAAACAGATATTCTTCTCATTCTTTCATAATTATTCTCCGGTATAAGGCAGATTGCCATTGCAGCAACTATATATACAAGCATCCAGAATCCTCGAATTTCTGACACTATAGAATTTAAGTGCAATACATCCGTCAGAAATGTGGTCTCCGGAATATTAAATATGGCCAACAAATCATCACTTGCCCATGTATTGCTCAGATGAAGTATCTTCTTTAAAATCATCTTCCACTGAGAAATAGAATCTGACCTAAAAAGTAACCACAAAACATTGATACAGCCAAAGGTTAACATCCATCTAACCGGCTCAAATACCTTTTTCTGTAGCTTCTCAGTAATTCTATCAAAGACACTTAACAGACCATGAAGTATACCCCATAGGATGAAGGTATAATTAGCTCCATGCCATATTCCACTTACCAAAAACACTATCATTGTGTTAATGTAAGTGAGCAATTTTCCTTTCTTACTTCCTCCGAGAGGAAAGTAAATATATTTGGTAAAAAACTTCGTAAGAGATATATGCCACCTCTTCCAAAAGTCTCTTATAGACTCAGCCCTGTACGGAGAATTAAAATTTTGTGGCAAAGTAATATTAAGCATTAGTGAACTTCCTACTGCCATATCACTATATCCGCTAAAATCAAAATATATTTCAAAGGTATAAAAAAGCATAACCAACAATAAATCCATAGATGAGGCCCATGTAACATGTGAAAATCCCCAATTTACTGCATTGGCAAAGGTATCTGCAATTATCATTTTCTTGAAAAGACCAAAACTGAAAATCTGAATTCCTGCTGCCAGATTATCATAATTTATATGTTTTAACGTATGATCATTCAGCTCTTTTAAAAAGTCTGCCGGTTCCACAAGTGGTCCCATCAGAAGCTTTGGAAAATACATGATATATGTCAGATAATCTAACAATCTAACCTTGTCTATCTCTTCTTTATAAACAGACACAACATAAGCAATCTGTTGAAAAGTAAAAAAACTAATTCCGATTGGCATAATAAGGTGCTTAAATGCAAAGGATTTTTGGAAAACTTGGTTTACAGTCATTATACCAAAGTTAAAATACTTAAAATATAGTAATAACACTACATTTACTAATATTGGCAAAAAAACGGATACCCTCCGCCAC
>JBJENB010000203.1:0-4332 GCA_051879975.1 Wujia sp. | reverse complement strand
CCCCCTTTTTCTTTATTTAAGGAGTCCTTAGCCATCTCAAGCATGGTCTTAAATTTAATAATGCTTCCGTTCATCACAATGACACTCTCATAAATAAGTGACACAAACCAGAACAGGAACAGTATCGTCAAAAGCATTATTACAATGGAAATAATAATCTCAAATATACTTGCCTCACCTATCAAAATAACGCCCGGCATAATCATCACCGATGTAAGCGGAATATACATTGTCACCTTGACAAAGGCATTGATACCTACGCTCCACATAAGGTTAATTGATATAAGGGATGCAAAAAATGCAACCAATGTAATTATGGTAAAAACCTGCAACCCCTGCTGAATCTCTTCTATCTTACTGACAGATGCACCAAATAATCCGGCAATCAGACTGTACATACATACACCGACTATCATAATGAAAATACAGAAAATAATATTTCCTACGCCCAGACCCTTTATTGCGCCTGAGGATATAAAGCTTGTCATGATAGATTCGCTCTCTGACGGCCATACCTTCTCACATACTGTATATGAAGCAAAGCCTGATATAAGTATAAGAACAACTTCACCAACCCCGGCAGTCAGCATTGCAGCAATTTTTCCAAGCATCAAAGCCATTGGACGTACTGTTGTCATCAGATACTCAACTATACGATTAGCCTTTTCCTCAACAATCTTATTTGCAACCATACTTGAGGTAAAGACAATAATCATATAGAACACCATCAGCACAGCATATGTCATATTATACTCAGCCATGGAAATAATCTTAGTATCATCCTTGTCTATAAAGTCATCATACTCATACACCTCGGTATTTACAGGTGTTGTGATGTCCTTGAGCAATTCCTCATCCACGTTCATGGATGTAATCTTATATTCCGTAAACCATGACTCAATATTGTCAGATACGGTAAATACATCATCCTCATTAACCTCTGATGCAGCGGAATAGTATAATCTGAAAATAAATCCACCGGCCTCAATATCCATGTCAGCCTCAACCAAAATAGCATTTATCTCTTCAGCTTCCGCATATTCGTCTAATTTCGTGCACACATCCTCCTGCTTCTCATCAGTAGGAATAAACTCCATCTCGCTATAATAAGCATATTTGTCAGTGATTTTTTCCAGAGAAAAATCACTGATACCCGTTTCATTTATAACATATATTCTGTTAATCGTTTCGATTCTATCAACATTCTCGTCCCCGGAGCTGCCAAGAAGCTTCATAACAGGAAATATTCCAATTGAAACAATTATCATAATAACAAGTACTATAATATATGATTTCTGTTTTAAAGCCTGCCCTAAGGTAAATTTGAAAACTGATGAGAATCCACGAAGCTCATTACTCTTCATTCGCATCCCCCACCTTTTCAACAAAAATCTCATGAAGCGTTGGCTCATCAATTTCATACTTTATGATAGGAATTCCTGCTCCAACAAGCTTTGCCAGGAGTTCCTTAGACTGTGCTTCCTCAGAAAGCTTAATCATGGTAACATCCGGGGTTTCCTCCATAATTGTTAGGTTCATCTCTTCTATGTAAGGTCTAATGTCTCCCTCAGCCTTAATTACAAGATTAACACGTCCATAGCTCTTCTTAATTTCATTCAAGTTACCCTGAAGTACAACCTGACCACGATTTAATATTGTAAGGTCAGAACAGAATTCCTCGATGGTTGCCATCTGATGCGAACTCATAATAATATACTTATCCTTCGCTGCTATCTCATGTATGATATCCTTGAATAAATTCGTATTTACAGGGTCAAGACCCGATAATGGCTCGTCCAGCACTATAATTTCAGGGTCAGAAATAAGGGTTGCCATGAGCTGAACCTTTTGCTGATTACCCTTGCTAAGCTGGTCTGCCTTAAAAGGCTTTGCTGGTTTCTTCTGCTTTCCCTTGACGATAGGTTCCGGATAAAAATATTCAGTAAGCTTAAGCCTATCTGCCCAGTATCTAATCCTCTCCTCTGCATCCTTCCTTGAAACCTTCTTAAGTGATGCAAAGTATAACATCTGATCCATAAGCGTAATCTTTGGGTAAAGTCCTCTTTCCTCTGCGAGATAGCCTACATTAACCTCACTTGTTGAAAGTGGCTTTCCATTGAACAATACCTCTCCCTGGTCCCTAAGCAACATACCAAGAATCATACGGATGGAGGTTGTCTTACCTGCTCCATTTGTTCCCAGTAATGCGTAAACCCCAGGTTTATCCATAGTAAAAGAAAGATTATCCACTACTCTCTTCTCCCCATAGGATTTCACCAGATTTTTTACCTCTAATCCCATATTATCCTCCTAACCGATTGTATCGTATGTTTCATGACTAAAGTCATATTAATCTGCGTTCAATTATTAATCATTGAATGTCAAAATATATTTTGTTATCAGATCAGATACAATCTATGACATTATACCACTTAAATTATATAAAAAACAGTAGTAATTGATAATCTGTCGATTACAATCACTACTGTTATCTCATATCTTATTCTGCCATGCTTATCCAAGAATTTCCTTGTAATACTCAGCGTAATCTGTCCTCTTGTCCTTTGTAAACTGAATAGCCGTTCTTGGGTGCTGATTTAAAAGACCGGTTATAAGGTACTGAATATCGTATCCCCATACTGTTCCCTGCTCCTTAAGAGCAACCATGTTATCCTGAATGAACTTAAGCACCGGATAAACATTATACTTAGGATTCTTGAGGAAGCCAAGCAAAAGCTCCATGGCACAATTTCCTGCTCCTCGACCCATAGACATGTAGGTTGCATCTAACCAGTCAACACCATCTCCACATGCCTCAATGGTATTGGCGAAGGCAAGTTGCTGATTGTTATGGGCATGAATACCAAGCTTCTTACCATACTTAGTTGCCGCTTCCATATAGATATCAACCACTCTCGCCATCTCCTCAGGGTAAATGGAACCAAAGCTGTCAACAATGTATATTACATCCACAGGTGTCTTTCCAAGCATATCAAGCGCAACCTTAATATCTGTCTCCTGAGCATTGGAAATAGCCATGATGTTGCAGCTGGTCTCATAACCCTTCTTGGCTGCATCCTCAATCATGTCAATTGCCTCCGGCATCTGATGTATGTATGCTGCTACTCGTACCAAATCAACAGGGCTGTTAGCCTTCTGATCAAAGTCATTCTTGTCATGTCTTCCAATATCAGCCATAATTGCAAGCTTAAGATTGGTATCATTATCCCCAACAATCTCTCTGATATGGTCATCACTACAGAATTTCCACTTTCCAAACTTAGACTCATCAAAGACCTTCTTGGAAGCACGATATCCCATTTCCATATAGTCAACACCGGCATCTATGTTAGTCTGATACAGATTCTTAACAAATTCATCTGTAAAATAAAAATCATTAACAAGTCCTCCGTCACGGAGAGTGGCATCCATAACCTTAATACTCTTTCTGTAACCTAATAAATGTTCAATCTGTTTCATATAATATTATTCCTTTCCAGCTCTTTACCGCGTTAAAGCGATGAATAGAATATAACAGATTAACCATAAATCGTCAACCCCTATATTTTTCTACAGACTAATTTTTCTCTCCAGCAGATATCCGCTTCCAATAAATGAAGCCACACTGCATGCAAGGTAAAATATAATAGCAGGTAATTCATAGGCCAATGCTTCTATAAATGTATCAATACCATTTGAAGAGCTTCCCATTGCATTTGTACTCATACTAGCAATACCGGTTATTACCCAAATAAGTATTATAAATATTACAAAGCTGATTACTCCCTTGATTTTTTTATTCTGAAGTACTGTCGAAGCAAGTGATATAGCAAAATATGCCACAGTTACAATCATAAAAAACTGAATCAGGAATGTAATGATAAAGGCTAATAATCCAAAAAGTGAGGATGTCAAATCATAGCCAAAGTTGTCAAGCATCTGTTTTAATAATTCAATAATACTATCAAAATGATAAACACTTGCTGCATAGCTGTAGTCGATTACAGCAAAAATTGCAATGACAGCTACAAAGGTTAAGCCGGTAAGCAGTGTAGCTAAAAGCTTTGCACCTATTATCGAATAAGTTGAAATAGGAGCCATAAAAGTCAAATACCCTGATTTATTCTTCAAATCACTGGAATATGATACAACACCGTAAATCAATACAAATATATATGACACAAATGTTGCCAGCATCAGGAACATTATTGCAGTTGCAGTCTTTCTCTCATCCTTTATAGCAGTACCGTACAGAAAATAAATCTCAATAACACCAAAAACAACAAATGCCATTATCATAGGGAACACGCCCTTACGATATTCATATTTCAT
>JBJENB010000202.1:0-4348 GCA_051879975.1 Wujia sp. | reverse complement strand
ATTCCTAATTCTCTTGCGACATCATCATCTGTATAATTTGGTCCTATTTCCGTTTCCAGCTTCTTAATTGCTGCATCAATAGCCTTCTGCTTTTGACGCACAGAACGAGGTATCCAATCCATTTTCCGTATCTGGTCCAAAATAGAGCCCCTTATTCTTAGACTTGCATAGGTCTCAAACTTTATCCCCTTACCATAATCAAATTTATCTATAGCATCAATTAAACCAAATATGCCATAGCTTACCAAATCATCATATTCAACATTATTACCCAGATAGATTGCAAGACGACCTGCCACTACTTTAACCAGTGGAACATATTCAATTATAATTTGTTCTCTTATAACACCGGACCTTGAATGCGAATATTCTATCCAAAGTCTCTCCTTGTTATCTATTATTGCCATAGATGGCCACACCCCACTATCGTCAAAAATTTATATGGTACTATGCTTCCTCATCTTGCTCTTGTCCTTCATTCTCATCATACTCCTCGTTTTCTTCCGGATTATACGGCTCACCTGTATCCATGTTTCTTATCTTGTCCACAAGCTTTATTGCCACTGTTGAAATAATATAAAAAATAATTATTACAACAATAACCATTATCAGAGATTTTACTAGCTCTCTTTCATATTTGATATTTAAGAGCAATGTAATAAAAGCTGCAAGCAAAACAATGAACGCTCTTGCATTCTTGCATTTTTCCTTAAAGTCCACTTCTGTTCACCCATTATATAACATTTGTCTGTTTTCCTGCTTTTATTATGGTTAATTCATCTGTTTCCGGATCAAATACTATGGTCCTACCATAATTCAAGCCCACATCCTCAGAAACAAGTTTAATTCCAAGCTCCTTTAAAATAGTCCTTACTGCAGCGATATTTTTTTCCCCAATACTACCCATATCAGATGAAGCGGAAAAGGAAAACATCTGAGCTCCACCTGCAATTTTAGCCTTAAGTGATTCCTTTTCAATACCATTTGCCTTAAGTTCTTCAATAAGCATTTTGATTCCTGAGTCCGCAAATTTAAGTTTATTTTGATTTTGTTTTATTTTCGTACTATCAGGAAGCATAATATGAACCAATCCGGCCACCTTTTTCTTACTGTCATATAGTACCACTCCAATACATGAGCCTAAACCAATGGTTGTGATTTTATCGGGAGCCTTGCATATATTCATATCTGCTATTCCGACACGAATCGTCTCACTCATCAATGCCTCCAATTCCAAACTGTTTTAAAAACACGTCATAGGAATGCATTTCTGATACCATCATTATGTATCCATTAATTTGTTCATTACCTGCTAAAAAGTGTGAATTAATGAGAAGTGCCTTATCGCTGACTTTTCCAAACTCGATACAAGGTACACTAAGAATTGAACCAGCCATGTCTACACATAACTGTGGTAATTCATATCTTAGCTTTAATCCTGAAAGAGTTTCCAGCGAAGCTACATAGGAGCCAATAATGATATTGGCAACCTCATTTATCGCTGACATTCCCAACTCACTATGCCAGTCAACCTCTTGTCCAACAAGAATCGCTGCAAGCTTTGCAGCATCCTCAATACCGACAACAAAGAGGATGATTGATTTCATATAGCCTTCCACATTGCTCAGCACACCTACTACAGTAGCTTCCGGTCCGCCAAGAACATTTTCAAGCTCGTTGAAATCATACAACGCAACCTGCGGTGGCATCATTGTAAGCTTTGACGAAAGCATAACTGACAATGATGTTGCCGCATTTCCTGCTCCAATATTGCCAAGCTCTGTTAATGCATTATAAACATTTTCAGAAATTCCCTTATGACCTTCGCCCATAGCATTTCTCCTTAATTATCATTCTCAATCTCACTTATTACAGCTGCTATATTAAGCAGGGATATAAGTGTATCATTATATTTACCTATTCCTGTAAGATAAGCTCTTGAATCACCTGCATCAGAGCCAGCCTTTTCAATCATGTCATCTGTAAGCGTGACAACCTCTCTGACCTCATCAACCAGGATTCCTATCTTAGCATTGCCCTCAAGCTTAAGAATTAGTATTCTCGTTGCATTTGTATTTTCTTTATCAGGAAGGTCAAACTTCCTTCTCATGCTCATTACAGGAATTATCTCGCCTCTAAGATTAATTACTCCAATAAAATAATGCTGGGTGTGAGGAACTCTTGTAATTGGCTGAAGTCTGACTATATTATCAATATATGTTATATCGATTCCGTATTGTTCATTGTCAAATCTCAATATAATATACTGCTTTGAATCGCTGTTATTAATATTCGCATCCATCTTTCACACCTCCGTTATACCAATGTGTTGGAATCAATAATGAGCGCAACCTCACCATCTCCAAGTATAGTAGCACCGCTGATAAGCTTTGGAACATTAATAAACTTACCAAGTGGCTTAATAACGATTTCCTGCTGTCCGAGCAGATTGTCTATAATGAGTCCTGCCTGTTTGTCGCCTTTCTTAACAATAACTACAATGAGCTCATCATCCTCTGATTCCTTGTCCTTTTCTACAGGCTCTATGTCAAGCACCTCATTCAGTCTGACTATAGGAATAACTGAACCACGGAGGTTGATAACCTCCTTTGTATGTACATATTTTAAATCCTCAGATGTAATCTGTTCCACAGTTACTATCGAATTTAACGGAATCGCATATTTTTCACCGGATACATCAACCATGAGCGCCTGGATAATCGCAAGCGTAAGCGGAAGTCTTACAATAAATGTAGTTCCCTCTCCAAGCTTGGTTACAACCTCTACATCACCGCCAAGACCTTCTATCTTATTTTTAACTACATCCAAACCTACGCCACGGCCTGATACATCTGATATCTTCTCTGCAGTTGAAAATGCAGGCATAAAGAGAAGATCTATGGCTTCCTTGTCAGTCATGTATTCTGCCTGTTCCTCTGTTATCTGTCCCTTCTCAACAGCCTTCTTCTTGATCTTCTCAACATCAACACCGGCACCGTCATCGGTTACCTCAATGGTAACATTATTACCATCCTGATATGCGTCAAGTCTGATTGTACCAACCTGAGGTTTACCAATTCTAAGTCTGTCTATAGTAGATTCAAGACCGTGATCCGCAGCATTTCTCAACATATGCATAAGTGGGTCACCAATCTCATCGATAACTGTTCTGTCAAGCTCTGTGTCCTCACCGGTCATAATAAGCTCCATTTCCTTGTTAAGCTTCTTGGAAAGGTCTCTTATCATTCTTGGGAATCTGTTAACAACACTCTCTATCGGAACCATTCTTACCTTCATAACCGACTCATGAAGATTGGTTGTGATTCTCTCAAGATATTCTATCTGTTCGTTAAAGGACTGATCCTTATTAGCAGAAATACCTGATACCGATACAAGACCGTTTTTCGCAATGATAAGCTCTGATACAAGATTCATCAAATCATCGAGCTTCTCTATATCCACACGTACAGAACGATTTACAACCGGCTTACTTTGAGTTTTAGCAGGAGATTTCTTCTCCTCCTTCTTTTCTTCCTTCTTCTCTTCCTTTCCAACAACTGTATCGCCTGTCTTAACATCCTCCTTAACAGCCGAATCCTTTACCTCCTCCGGTATTTCAAATTCCTCGATAACAGCCTCTTCTATCTCTGAAACATTTTCTATTGCCTTCTTAATTTCCTCAATAGGCTTCTCCGAAATAATAAACATTGAGAAATCAAATTCAAATTTTTCATCCTCAATATCCTGAACACTTGGAACTGACTTGATGATCTCACCCTTATTCTCAAGCCCCTTAAATACAAGAAATGCTCTTGCAGCCTTAAGAAGACAGCTTTCCTGAATATAAACTGTAGTTGCATAAACATGCATTCCCTTTGCCTTGGCCTCTAACATGGCATTCTTTTCAAAATCAGCTACAGGAATAGACAGATATTTTTTACGGGCCTCTGAACCCACAGCCGGCTTTTCTTCTTTCTTCTCAGGAGTAGCCGCTGCAGCAGCCTCAGGTGAGCTTGTAGAACTGCCCTGTTCCAATGCTGCATTAAGCATATTGATTAGCTCTTCGTTGTCCTCTGTGCCCTCATCTGCCGTTTCTATAATACAGGTTAAATATCCTTCTATTGCATCAAGACATTTGAACACAATATCTACCATGTCCGCATTGACATTCAGCTTACCATTTCTAATCTCAGAGAATACATTTTCCATATCATGAGTTAATCTTTGCATTCTCTTAAATCCCATCGTTCCTGCCATTCCCTTAAGAGAATGCGCTGCACGGAATATCTCATTTACAGTATCAATATTTTCCGGTTCCGACTCAAGTATAAGAACCTGATCATTCAAT
>JBJENB010000201.1:0-4403 GCA_051879975.1 Wujia sp. | reverse complement strand
AGAATAAATGATAAAAATTGATTTATAAAAGTATAAAAACATATTTATAAAAATATATCTTGACCCAATATGTGTTTCGTGGTATATTGATTTTAGTAACTATTACTATTTTTGATAAAGAGGTTGTATGATTAAATTTTCCCGTCAAAGAGAAAGCATTTTAAATAATTTACAAGGACGCTGTGATCATCCTACAGCGGATATGATTTATGAAAGTGTTCGTGTGGAGCAACCTAACATTAGTTTAGGAACAGTTTATAGGAATCTTGCTTTTTTATCTGAAAATGGTCAGATTCTGAAGCTTTCAACCGGAATTGGTCCAGACCATTATGATGGATGCACGAAACCACATAATCATTTTGTTTGTAGATGCTGTGGAAAAGTGGTTGATTTGGATTTTATTCCGAAAGAAGATTTCATTGAAAAGGCTTCCGATAAATTTGATGGAGTAATTGAGGGCTATAGTCTTCAGTTCTTGGGAAAATGCGGCGACTGTCTTTCAATGTAAAAAATTATCAGGAGGAATTAATAATGGCAAAGTGGGTATGTTCAGTATGTGGTTATGTTTATGAGGGAGATCAGGCTCCTGCGGAGTGTCCTGTATGTCATGTGGGTGCAGATAAGTTTAAGAAGGTTGAGGGTGAGCTTACACTTGCTGCAGAGCATGAATATGGCATCTATGCAAAGACTGTTAAGGATAATCCTGACATCAGTGATGAGGATAAGAAGTATATTTTTGAGCAGCTTAAGGCTAATTTTGAGGGTGAGTGCTCAGAGGTTGGTATGTATCTTTGCATGGCAAGAATAGCACATCGTGAGGGATATCCTGAGATTGGTTTATACTGGGAGAAGGCAGCCTATGAGGAGGCAGAGCATGCTGCTAAATTTGCAGAGCTTCTTGGCTCAGACTTAGAGAGTAATATGACAGATTCTACAAAGAAGAATCTTGCATGGAGAGTAGATTGTGAGTTTGGTGCAACTGCAGGAAAGGTGGATCTTGCAAAGTGCGCAAAGAAGAACAATCTTGATGCAATTCATGACACTGTTCATGAAATGGCTCGTGACGAGGCTAGACACGGCAAGGCACTTAAGGGTCTGTTAGAGAGGTACTTTGGCTAAGCTACAAGCCATGCAAAAATGTAACAATAAGGCACTGCGAGTTTACTCGTAAGTGCCTTTATTGTTGCATTTTTATACGGCGCCAGCCGTCCATGAAATAGCCCGGAGGGCTATGAATGGGCATGGCTTGTTGTTTCTCATTTTATAGGGCGAAAGCCCGACATGAAATAGGCACGAAGTGCCTATGAATGGGGTAGTTTTCAAGCCCTTTGGGCTATGAATGGGCATAGCTTGTGGCATTAAGAAATGCCAGCACTGAACAGAAGTGTTATTCTTATGTATTTTATGATATAATAGGAAGCGCGCTGATGCGCGCGAAGGTCATCAAACTTGGAGGAAATATGGGTAAAATTTTGCTGTTTAATGTAAATCTTATTAAGGCAAATAGCATAATGGGATTATGTAAAAAGCTTTTTCATGATGCAATGATAATTCCGAGAAGAGATTATTCAAAACCACTTGGAGTACTGCTTGGTGTGCCAGGCTTAAAAAATAATAATACATATACAGGCAATGAATTTAAAAATGAGATGATGGTTTTTTCAGGCCTTTCATCTGAAGAGCTGGATTTATTTCTGGATGAATATAAGAAAGCAGGAATAGGTGAGATTAAGCGAAAGGCAATTATTACAGGTGCAAATATGCTTTGGACACCGATAAAGCTGTATAGCGAATTGGATGATCATATTAAATGAGGAACCGCTATGAACGCAGTTCATACTATAAATCGGTTCCAAAGACATGGCAGGATTTATGGAATAACATATTATAGGAGGTTTATTTGTGGAAATATTAGTAATGGGAGGAAGCTATTTCCTTGGAAAGCATTTCGTAAGCATGGCTGCCGAGAAACACAATGTAACTGTATATAATCGAGGAAATAGACCGCTTATGAATCCACAGATTGTAGAGCTTTATGGGGATAGGCATGATAGGGCGGCATTGGAAAAGCTTACAGATAGAAGCTTTGATGCAGTGGTGGATTTTTGTGCGTATAAGGAACATGATATAGAAACAATTATCGAGGAATTAAAGGATAGCATAAAACAATATATTTTTGTAAGCACCTGTGATGTATATAAGCATGGACTTGGTAAAATGATGGATGAGAGCAGCCAATTTGAGGATGTAAAATATGGCGGAGAAGCAGGGGAATACATTGAGGGAAAGGTGGCTCTTGAGAAGGAGCTTGTCGACTGTGCCATGGAGCATGGCGTAAGCTATACCTCTATCCGCCCTGCAATTATATATGGTCCCGGAAATTACGCACCGAGAGAGGAAATATATTTTAATTGGATTGAAAATGCCGGGCAGATATTACATCCTGTGGATGCTACAGGAGAATTTCAGATGGTATATGTCGAGGATGTAGCCAGGGCCATTCTTAACGCATTAGGAAATGGAGAAGCCTTTAATAAGGCATATAACCTTGCACCATTGCCTATGGTAACCTATGACAGCTTTGCAGATGCACTTTCATTCGCGGAGAAAGTGGACTTTGTCAGGGTACCTGTAAATACACTGACTATTATGGAAAAGCAGATTCCGCTTCCTTTTCCACTATTCAAGGAAGAATCAAATTGGTATGACGGTAGCAGGGCATTACAGCTGATAGGCAGCTATACCACTCTGTCTGATGGGTTAAAACAGACAATAATAAACCGTATTAAGGAAGAATAATAAGCCGAATTGGGTCAAAGTAATAACAGATACGAGGTGACAGTTGATGGATAGAAATACTGTATTCAGCAGATTAGATGAATTAATTATGCAGGGACGCACGGATGAGGTAGAGGAATTTCTGTCAGAACAATATGAAATTGCTAAGAAAAATGGAGATGATAATCTTGCGTTGAGTATATTAAATGAGCAGATAGGCTTTTTTCGTGTCACAACGCAACACGAAAAAGCATTGGACACAATTGACAGCATCATTTCTTTGATATCGGATATGAAGCTTACGGGAACTGTTGAAGAGGGAACCTCCTTTTTGAATATTGCTACCGCCTATAGGGCAATGGGGAAAAATCATGAGGCGGAGGAATATTATCATAAGGCTGAGGATATTTACAGAAATGTACTGGAGAAAAATGATTACAGGATGGCGGGGCTTTATAACAATATGAGCCTGATGTATCAGGAACAGGGTAAAAATGAGGCTTCGGTAGAGTATCTTCAGAGAGCACTCTCTATCATAGCTCAGATACCGGGAGCAGAGATAGAAACCGCAGTTTCACATACAAATCTGGGTCAGGCATACTGTAGGATGGAACTGTGGGAGCTTGCAATAGAGGAGCTGGACAGGGCTGAAAAAATATTTGAGCGTATCAATCCAAATGATACGCATTTCAGTGGATGTGCGTGTGCGAAGGGATATCTATATACCAAATTGAAGGAATATGACAGAGCTGTAGAATATTATGAAAAGGCATTGCTGAATGTATATAATATGTATGGCAGAAACGAGAATTTTAAGAGTATTCAGAAGGATTTAAGAGAGGCATACAGACTGAAGGGGGAACCGGAATATAATTCAATGCTGGATGTGTGTCAGGCGTATTATGAAAAATATGGAAAACCTATGATTCATGAAAAATTTGCAGAATACGAAGATAAAATTGCTGTTGGTATTTGTGGAGAAGGCTCAGAATGTCTGGGGGTGGAGGACGAAATTTCCTTAGACCATGATTGTGGACCGGGCTTTGCCCTGTGGGTTACAGACCGGGTTTACGATGAGATAGGTGAAAAGCTTCAGATGGCCTATGAGGGACTACCTAAGATATTTGCCGGATATATCCGTACAGATACTGCGATGGGTTCGGGGAGATGCGGAGTATGCAGAATAGATGACTTTTACAAAAGAGTTTTGGGAGGAGAAAATATTCCTGACAGGGTTGAGGACTGGTATAAGCTGGAGGAAGCTGCTCTTGCAATGGCTGTAAATGGTATGGTTTTCACGGATAATGAAGGAATATTCAGCGCCAAGAGAGAGAAGCTTATGACATATTATCCACATAAAATATGGATAGAAAAGCTGTCCCGGGAGCTTATGTATGCGGCACAGACCGGACAGTATAACTATGGACGAGCCATGGCCAGAGGGGATTATGTTACTTCGTCACTTGCACTTGCAGAATATATGAAAAGCATAATGCATGTGGTTTTCCTGCTCAATAAAAGATATTGTCCTTATTATAAATGGCAACATACTTTGGTAAAGGGACTTGCAATACTGCCGGAGATTGGATATATATTGGAAGCGATAGCGGATATGCCGTCGCAGA
>JBJENB010000200.1:0-4409 GCA_051879975.1 Wujia sp. | reverse complement strand
GTCACAAAAGCCGCCTCTGTTGTATATCCCGGCAAGTCTATCCTTGTAGGCAGCAGCTTTATCACGGTTAAATGTACCATTTACACAATCAAGTGCAATACTTTTATATGCATCCACCGCTGAGGCTACATAATATTCATTCTTCATTCTACCCTCAATTTTAAGAGAATCTACACCGGCCTCTATAATCTCAGGAAGTATTTCCAAGGAACACATATCCTTCATGGATAAAATGTATTCCGAATCATAGCATTTTCTGCATGGCTGCGCACATCTTCCCCTGTTGCCGCTTCTTCCACCGGCAAGAGAGCTCATAAGACATTGACCACTATAGGAGTAGCACATAGCACCATGTACAAAGGTTTCCACCTCTATGTCCAGTTCATCCTTGATTTTCTTAATTTCGGACAAAGGCATCTCTCTGGCAGTTACAACCCTGTCAGCTCCTTGCTGCTTCATAAACCGGGCAGCATGAACAGAGTTTATATTCATCTGGGTGCTGCAATGAACAGCTAAATCAGGGAACATCTCCTTTACAAGAAAAAAAACACCCAAATCCTGCACAATAACAGCATCTAATCCGTTAGTATAATACGGCAGCAGATAGTCATAAAGCTCCGTAAGCTCTGTCTGTTTCAATAAAGTATTGAGGGTCAGATACAATTTTGTGTTATGAATGTGAGCGTAATCGATGGCTTTAATAACAGAATCAGAGCCAAGGTTTTCGGCATAAGCCCTGGCTCCAAATTTACTGCCACCAATATAGCAGGCATCAGCACCTGCGCTAATTGCGGCTACTAATATATCATATGACCCGCAGGGTGCGAGTATCTCCGGTATGGAATGATTACTTTTCATTTCTTCCCTTTTCAGCCTCAAGCTGTATTATCTTTCTCTGAAGAGCATTAATCTGCTCCTTATATTCCTCTATCATTCGAAGAGCTGACTCCTGTTTAATCTGAGCCTCGATAACCTCATGTCTTAAATCGTATAGCTGCTGTTCCTTATTGCTGTCCTCTGATACCATGCTGTCAGCCTGGGCCTTAGCCTTAAAATAATCATCAGCAATATTTAAGGCAAGTAATATACCCTGATACTCCGTATTCATCCTTCTGTACTGGTCAGATGCCTTGCACTCTGATATCTTATTGTTAATGTAAGTAGCAACATTCTGTAAATAATCCTCTCCCTCGTAACCACTCAGAGTATATACCTTGCCATTGATTACTACAGGAATATCAATCTTATTAGCCATCGTTATTCTCCTTTGTTTAGTGTTCTATAAGCTTCTCCAAGCCAAAATGCTTGTAGCAATGTTCTGTTACAATTCTTCCTCTAGGTGTCCTATTGATAAAACCATTCTTGATAAGATACGGCTCATACACATCCTCAAGGGTTCCTGAATCCTCGCCAATTGCGGCTGCCAAGGTTTCAAGTCCAACAGGACCACCGCCAAACTTATATATCATAGTTTCCAATATACTTCTGTCAGTATTGTCAAGACCCTGGGAGTCCACCTCTAATCTGTCCAGGGCGGTTTTCGCCACATCATAATCTATCTCGCCATTGTGCTCCACCTGAGCAAAATCCCTGACTCTCTTCAATAATCTATTGGCAAGTCTTGGAGTTCCTCTGGAGCGTTTGGCTATCTCCAAGGCTCCTTCATCATCTATCTTTACTCCAAGTACCGATGCAGAACGAAGGATAATCTGCATAAGCTCCATAACATTGTAAAATTCAAGACGGTTTACCACACCAAACCTATCCCTTAATGGTGCTGTAAGCATACCTGCTCTTGTTGTGGCTCCTACAAGAGTAAACTTAGGAAGATTCAGTCTTATAGACCTTGCCCCGGCTCCCTTACCGATTACAATATCTATGGCAAAATCCTCCATGGCAGGATACAAAACCTCCTCAACCTGTCGGTTGAGTCTGTGAATCTCATCTATAAACAACACATCATTTTCAGCAAGATTATTCAATATAGCAGCCAGTTCACCGGGTTTCTCAATTGCCGGTCCGGAGGTGATTTTTAGATTAACACCCATTTCAGCTGCAACTATTCCTGCAAGGGTTGTCTTACCAAGTCCCGGAGGCCCGTATAAAAGTACATGGTCAAGTGGTTCTTTACGCTTCTTAGCCGCCTCGATAAATACACTAAGATTTTTTTTAGCCTTTTCCTGACCTATATATTCAGTTAAGGATGAGGGTCTCAAGCTCTGCTCAATTCTGTCATCCTCCGGAATTATCTCTGTGCTTATAATTCGTTCCATTCGCTTTTCCCCATATCTACATCATCAATTTAAGCGATGCCTTCAAAAGCTCCTCTACAGTCATACTTTCGCTTCCAGGAACCTTCTTAATAGCCCTAAGGGCTTCAACATTGGAATATCCAAGGCTGGTAAGCGCCATAGCTGTTTCTGATATAATATCATTACTTCCCATATATGACAAGTCATCTCCCGAAGCAAACGCACCATCAAATGCATCCTCAAGCTTAAACTTATCCTTAAGCTCAAGAACCACCCTCTGTGCCGTCTTGGCGCCAACACCATTGGCTTTCGCTATTGCCTTTGAATCATCAGATAACACCGCAATTCGAAGCTCCTCCAAGGATAGTGCCGAAAGTATTGCCAGGGCAACCTTTGGTCCGATACCACTGACAGAAATAAGTAGCTTAAACACATTTATTTCATCTCTGGTAAGGAAACCGAACAGACTCATATCATCTTCACGGATGTGCATATATGTGTACATAGTCACCCGGTCATGAAGCTTAACCGCTGCAGTATTCATACTGCTGGTCATGATTTTATAGCCGATATCATTGTTATCAATAACAATTGTGTCCTCTGTGATATATTCAACTGTACCTCTTATATATTCAAACATCCCTTACTCCTAAAAAGAGTGCTGCCATTGGCAACACTCTATGTAATCATCCTATAAGAACTCGAAGTCCATTTCTTCCTCTTCTTCACCATCACCAATCATCATACGATCCGGCTTTCTGGCATCCTCAATCTCTCCTACGAAGATTCCATCATCATCGTCATCCACTGAAGACGCTGAGCTTGTCTCATCAACATCCTTGAAAAATTTAGATGAAGCGGATTCCTTAACATCCTCTGACTTCTTATCCTCTTCTGTCGGCTTCTTATCCTCAACCGGTTTAGCAGATGTAGCATTTTCAAGCTTTTCGCTCTGCTCCTTAGCCTTTGCAATTATCTGAGCAGCAGCAGCTTCTGCATTCTTGATAATCTGATCAGCCTTCTTCTTGGCCTCTACATCGTCATCATCAGAAGAAACATTTTCAGCCTTTTGAAGCTTTGCCTCAAGGTCAAATATCTTAAGTCTGCTTTCCTTAAGAGATTCGTTAAGCTTCTCCATATCCGTTGAAAGCGTTTCATTTTTTGTATAAAGCTCATCATACGCCCTATATACAGCATCCATAAATAAGTCTACATCAACACCCTTATATCCAAATATTGTCTTCTTGAATTTCTGAGTCTTTATGTCCATTGGTTTCAACATCTTATATAACCTCCGTCACGCGTAAATTCTGTTTAAAATTATATCATATTAGACAAAAATTACAAGCAAATATTTGTGATTTATGATATACTGCATATTAACACAATATACTAGGAGGATAACTATGCAGGTTATAACCAATGATATTCATGACAATGAGCTTAATCAATTGAATACCTTTTACAATCCAAAGGATATTGTACTGTTTGACATAGAGACAACCGGCTTTGCTGCCGAAACCACATCTCTATATCTGATTGGCTGTGGACATTACACCGACGGCAGATGGCAGATAACACAGTGGTTTAATGACGACGGAAATTCAGAGAAGGAAATTATAGAAAGCTTTCTCCGATTTATAAAGGGCTATAAATATTTATTAAATTACAATGGGGACGGCTTTGATATCCCTTATATAGACAAGAAACGTTCTATGCTTGATATTCCTATTCCCTTTGATGAGCTTGAAAGCCTGGATTTGTATAAGCAGATACGCGGTTTCAAGGATATATTACACCTTGACAATCTCAAGCAGAAAACCATAGAAAAATTCATCGGTATAAACCGTCTTGACAAATATTCCGGAGGAGATTTGATAAAGGTATATCTTGACTATCTTAATACGGATAACGAGACTAAGAAGAAGCTCCTGCTGCAGCATAATTATGAGGATTTGGAGGGACTGATTTACTGCTTTAGTCTCATGTCCTATGTTAAGCTGAAGGCAGGATGTGTCCGTGTAAGCAAGATGGCTGTAGCCGGAAGAAAGCTTTATTTTTCCCTTGAGCTTGACTATTCTCTTCCAAAGCGAATTACTACCACGATAGGAAATATAATTATAACAGGCTACAAGAAGGAAGCTGCCATCAATGTAC
>JBJENB010000199.1:0-18704 GCA_051879975.1 Wujia sp. | reverse complement strand
TAGAGTTATTGGGGCTAAATGATAAAATGCTGCAGGGGAGAAGGTGATTGGTATGGAAAAGGATTGGGTGAAGCTTAATATAGACGAAAACAGAATGTGGGTGACCCTTTCCATTAAGCAGCCTGAGGGTGAGGAAGCACCATATTTTTCACCGGAGTTTATTGAGGCGTATTTACGGGAAAATGGAATAACAAGCGGAATCTGTAAGGAAGCAATTGAAGCACTCGCCAATAATGTTGCTTATGGAATTGAGGTTGAAGTGGCAAGGGGAAAATTTGCAGTAGACGGCAAGGATGGATTTTATCAATATACTGTTATGACAGAGGATGCCAAATCAAAGCCTGTCATCAATTCAGATGGCTCTGTGGATTATTATAATTCACTTAAGCTTGCAATGATTCAAAAGGACCAGTTGTTTGCTGTATATGTTCCGGCAACCTCAGGAGAATATGGCTATACAGTATTTTCGGAGATGCTGGCACCGGTAAAGGGGAGAGAGCTTAGACCACTCAGAGGCAAGGGTTTTTATGTCAGCGAGGACGGTAGGGAATACAGAGCATCTATGGATGGACGACTTATAAGAAATAATGAGCATATAATTGTGGAGCCGTTTTATCTGGTAAAGGGCGATTTAGATATAGAACAGGGTAATATAGTTTTCAATGGAGATGTCGAGATCAAGGGCGATGTCAGAAGCGGACTTACTATTGAGACAGATGGAAGTATATTTATTCATGGACATGTGGGTGGATGTATACTGAAAGCCGGTAAGGATATAACGATTAAGAAGGGTGTTCAGGGAAGAAATAAATGTGAGATTATTGCAGGCGGCAATGTGATGTGCAGCTTTATTGAACGCTGTAATATCGTTGCTCAGGGAAACGTGTATGCAGATTCCATATTGGACAGCTATGTGGTTTCCTACAAGCAGGTGATTGTAAGCTCGAAAAAAGGTCTGATAGTTGGTGGTTACACCGCAGGTATGTTGGGAATAACGGTCAGGGAAGCCGGAAATGATGCGGGTATAGGGACAGAGCTTCAAATTGGTGTGATGAAAGACAGAGTGAATAGGTTTATGCAGCTTTCCGGGTCAATGAAGAAACTTCAGTCTGAGATTGAAATACTGGATAAGTATCTTAAAACCTATGATGCTTTGGAGGGAGACAAAAGAACCAAGGAAACTGAAGCGACAAGAATGAAGCTTTTGAGAGCAAAGGTTATAAAGAATACTGAGATGAAAAATGTTCAGAATGAGTATGTAGCGCTTGAGGAAGAGCTGGAAGAGGCAAGAAAAGCTGAGCTGCATATAACCGGCACAGCACATGAGGGAATAAGAGTTATATACGGGCATCAGACAAGGCAGCAGAATGAGACATGGAAGGATATAGGGTATAAAATTAGAAATAACGAAATCATATTAATATCCAATTCACAAGAATGAAATTGCTACATATTATATTTTAAAGCGTATTTTAGAGGCTATTTATTATGGCAGTTAAAATAATGATTGACCCAGGACATGGTGGCTCCGATCCGGGTGCTGTATATGGTGATCGATTGGAAAAGGATGACGCCCTGGCACTGGCTCTTGCTGTTGGAGAAATCCTTCAGGGACAGGGCTATGATGTTGAGTACACCAGAACCACGGATGTGTATGATACCCCATTCCAGAAGGCCCAGATTGCTAATGCCAATGGTGCGGATTTCTTTGTATCAATACATCGTAATTCGTCAGATACACCTAATAAATATAACGGCGTTCAGACCCTCATTTATGACGATTCAGGCATCAAGGCGGTTATGGCAGAGAATATTAATAAAAGATTGGCTGAGGTTGGCTATAGGAACATAAATGTAGTAGAAAGGCCAAATCTTACAGTATTAAAGCGTACCCAAATGCCGGCGGTTCTGGTGGAAGCAGGATTTATCAATAGTGATATAGATAATAATATTTGGGATAATAATTTTTATGCCACTGCTGAGGCTATAGCAAAGGGAATAGACGAGACATTAAAGACTGCGGGAATAGCTGCTGCAAATGGGGGCAACGGTCAGTATGCAACTGTTAATGACAGCATTACTGTCTTGAACGGCAATAATAACGAAAATGATACCGGCAATAGTAGTAACGGAAAAAATGGCAATAATTACAGCAATAATAACAATGGTAATCGGATGCAGAATAATGCTGTAGAAAATGTTCAGGATCAGACAAAGGGAAATTATCAGATACTGGTGGGAATCTACAGAGGATTTCAATCGGCATCATACCAGATGAATCGACTGATGAATGACGGATATGATGCGGATATATATGAGGATGAAGGACTATTTCAGGTAAGGGTAGGAGATTATTTCAGTCTGGAGGATGCCCTTGTTGTACAGAGGGAATTAAGAGACAGAGGTTACAGTACCCTTATAGTAAATGCGTTTTGATAAATTTATATCTGAAATCCTTTGCTGAAAGAAATGTAAATTTATGTTGACACAGCTATAAACCTGTGTTAACATAGCACTCGATGAACTGCCGTAGACAGTAGGTGCCTTTAGGCGTAAGATAGTATCACCTACCGAGGAAGAATCGTGAATCAATGATTAACGTAATTCAACTCTCGTGCTACGCATGAGAGTTTTTCTTTTTCGCAAATCATTTGCAGTTTCATTAGTAAATAAGGAGGTGCAGGATTTTGGCAAAGGTAGAATTAAAGCAGCCTGTAGTTGAAGAGATTAAGGCTAACCTTGATGGTGCTAAGTCAATAGTATTGGTTGACTACCGTGGACTTACCGTTGAGCAGGATACTCAGCTTCGTAAGAGCATGAGAGAAGCAGGTGTAATATATAAGGTATATAAGAACACTATGATTAAGCTTGCTATTGACGGAACAGAGTTTGAGTCTCTTAGCCCAGACCTTGAGGGACCAACAGCAGTTGTTATCTCAAAGGAAGATGCAACAGCACCGGCAAGATTAGTAGCTAATTTTGCTAAGACAGCTCCGGCTCTTGAACTTAAGAGTGGTGTTGTTGAGGGAACATATTACGATGTAGCCGGTATTAAGGTTATTGCGACTATACCTTCAAGAGAAGAGCTTCTTTCAAAGTTCCTTGGAAGTATTCAGTCACCTATTACAAACTTTGCTCGTGTTATTAAGCAGATTGCAGAAGCAAAGGAAGCTTAATTGGTTTGTAAACAAACATATTAAAGTATTATTTGAAAATGGAGGAAATTTAAAATGACAACTCAGGAAATTATTGAAGTTATCAAGGGTTTATCTGTATTAGAGTTAAATGATTTAGTTAAGGCTTGCGAGGAAGAATTCGGCGTATCTGCAGCAGCAGGTGTTGTAGTTGCAGCAGCAGGCGGAGCAGCTCCAGCTGAGGAAGAGAAGGATTCATTCGATGTAGAGCTTACAGAGGCTGGTCCTAACAAGGTTAAGGTTATCAAGGTTGTTCGTGATGTTACCGGACTTGGACTTAAGGAAGCTAAGGATGCTGTTGATGGAGCACCTAAGGTTCTTAAGGAAGGCGCTTCTAAGGAAGAGGCTGAGGAGATTAAGGCTAAGCTCGAGGCTGAGGGCGCTAAGTGTACTCTTAAGTAATTCTGAATTATTTAAATTGGCAAAGACCTGTGATAATATTCATGGGTCTTTGTTTGTTTCACAGAAATTGCTTCCTATTAAATATAGTTCGAAAATTTCCTTTCTCAAAAAATCTAAATTCTAAAATAAATTCTGTTGACACTGTTTCCCAATTATGATAGCATAATAAAATGTCATTATTATGGACTTGTGTGCCATAATTTCAAAATAGATAAGAAAAGCAAATAAATTCAAGGGGTGAATGCGTCGATGAAAAAGTACAGAATGCGTCCTGTGAAATCGGGAAGAGGAATGCGAATGAGTTTTTCAACTGAAAAAGAAGTTTTGGATATGCCAAATCTTATCGAAGTTCAGAAAAATTCGTATCGTTGGTTCTTGGAGGAAGGTCTTAAAGAGGCTTTTCGGGACATCTCTCCTGTCACTGATTATACGGGACAGTTAAGCCTGGAGTTTGTAGATTTCCAGCTGTGTGAGGATGATATCAAGTACACAATCGAAGAGTGCAAGGAAAGAGATGCAACATATGCTGCTCCTCTCAAGGTAAATGTACACCTTCGTAATAATGAGACCGGTGAAATTGCACAGCATGACATTTTTATGGGAGATCTTCCCCTCATGACTGAAACAGGTACCTTCGTAATAAATGGTGCCGAGAGAGTTATTGTTAGCCAGCTGGTTCGTTCACCTGGTATATATTATGGAATCGGTCATGATAAGATTGGCAAGACTCTGTACTCATCAACAGTAATTCCTAATCGTGGTGCATGGTTAGAGTATGAGACTGACTCTAATGATGTTTTCTATGTGCGTGTAGATAGAACAAGAAAGGTGCCTATTACAGTACTTATCAGAGCTCTTGGAATAGGAACAAATCAGGAAATTCTTGACTTGTTTGGAAATGAGCCTAAGATTTTAGCCAGCCTTGAGAAGGATCCTTCTACAGATTACGAGGGTGGTGTAATTGAGTTATATAAGAAGATCAGACCGGGTGAGCCGGAGGTTGTTGAAAATGCAGAGAGCTTAATCAACGCAATGTTCTTTGACGCAAGAAGATACGATCTTGCAAAGGTTGGTAGATATAAGTTCAACAAAAAGCTTGCATTTAAAAACAGAATTACCGGACATACATTGTCTGAGACGGTAACCGATCCTTCTACAGGAGAGGTATTATTTGAAGCGGGTGCAGTGTTAAGCAGAGCTGATGCTAAGGCTATACAGGATGCAGCTGTTCCTTTCGTATGGATTCAGACTGAGGAGAAGAATGTCAAGGTTCTTTCTAATATGGTTGTAGATCTTTCAGAATATGTCGGCTTTGACCCTAAGGAAGCAGGTATTACTGAGGATGTATACTATCCTGTTCTTGAGAAGCTCCTTGAGGAATATGATGATGAGGATGAGTTGAAGAGTGCCATTGCGGCTTCTGTCAATGAGCTTATTCCAAAGCACATAACCAAGGAAGATATCTTAGCTTCTATTAACTATAATATGCATCTGGAGTATGGTATAGGTAATTCGGATGATATTGACCACTTAGGAAACAGACGTATAAGAGCCGTAGGTGAGCTCCTTCAGAATCAGTATAGAATCGGACTTTCAAGACTTGAAAGAGTTGTCAGAGAGAGAATGACAACTCAGGATATCGACAGTATTACACCACAGTCTTTGATAAATATTAAGCCGGTAACTGCAGCTGTAAAGGAATTCTTCGGAAGCTCGCAGCTGTCACAGTTCATGGATCAGAACAACCCTCTTTCCGAGCTTACTCATAAGAGACGTTTATCTGCCCTTGGACCTGGTGGTTTGTCAAGAGATCGTGCCGGATTCGAGGTTCGAGATGTTCACTATACACACTATGGTAGAATGTGTCCTATTGAGACTCCTGAAGGTCCTAACATCGGACTTATCAACTCTCTTGCAACCTATGCAAGAATTAACGAGTATGGATTTGTTGAGGCACCATATCGTAAGGTAGATAAATCGGATCCTGCCAACCCGGTTGTAACAGATGAGGTTGTTTATCTCACAGCCGATGAGGAGGATAATTATATAGTAGCACAGGCAAATGAGCCACTTGATGAGCAGGGACATTTTGTAAAGAATAATGTATCCGGTCGTTTCAAGGAGGAAACCTCAGAGTTCCCTAAGGTAAATGTTGATCTTATGGATGTATCTCCTAAGATGGTATTCTCAGTTGCAACTTCTATGATTCCGTTCCTTGAGAATGATGATGCTAACCGTGCTCTTATGGGTTCTAACATGCAGCGTCAGGCAGTACCACTTCTCAATACAGAGGCTCCTGTAGTAGGAACAGGTATGGAAGGCAAGGCAGCAGTTGACTCCGGAGTATGTATCGTTGCAAAAAATGACGGTGTTGTTGAGATTTCTTCCAGTGAAAAGATTGTTGTAAAGTGTGACGACGGTTCAAGAGATGAATATCAGGTAATTAAGTTTGCCAGATCGAATCAGGGTAACTGTATGAATCAGAGACCTATAGTCAAGAGAGGCGATAGAGTAACCAAGGGTATGGTAATCGCAGACGGTGCTTCTACATCAGGTGGCGAAATCGCGCTTGGTAAGAATCCTCTGATCGGATTTATGACCTGGGAGGGTTATAACTACGAGGATGCTGTTCTTCTCAGTGAGAGACTTGTTCAGGAGGATGTATATACTTCTGTTCACATAGAAGAGTATGAGGTAGAGGCAAGAGATACTAAGCTTGGACAGGAGGAGATAACAAGAGACCTGGCAGGACTTGCACCGGAGGCACTTAAGGATTTGGATGAGAATGGTATCATCCGTATAGGTGCAGAGGTTCGTGCAGGTGATATCCTGGTTGGTAAGGTAACTCCAAAGGGAGAAACAGAGCTTACAGCAGAGGAAAGACTTCTCAGGGCAATCTTTGGTGAGAAGGCAAGAGAGGTTAGAGATACATCACTCAGAGTACCACATGGTGCTTATGGTGTAATTATGGATACAAAGGTGTTTACAAGGGAGAATGGCGATGAGCTTCCTCCGGGAGTAAATAAGACCGTTAGGGTATATATTGCCCAGAAGAGAAAGATATCTGTCGGCGATAAGATGGCAGGACGTCATGGTAATAAGGGTGTTATTTCACGTATTTTACCTGTTGAGGATATGCCATTCCTTCCAAACGGAAGACCGCTTGATATTGTGCTTAACCCATTGGGCGTTCCTTCCCGTATGAATATCGGACAGGTTCTTGAGGTACACCTTGGACTTGCTGCAAAGGCACTTGGATTTAATGTGTCAACTCCGGTATTTGATGGTGCAAATGAGACAGATATCATGGATGCCCTTGAAATGGCAAATGATTATGTAAATGAGGACTGGGAGACCTTCTACGAGAAATATAAGGATGATACAGAGAAGGAGGTAATGGATTACCTTTATGAGAACAGAGATCATCGTGAGGAGTGGAAGGGCGTACCTATAAATCGTACCGGTAAGGTAAGACTTCGTGACGGTAGAACAGGAGAAGAATTTGATTCACCTGTTACAATAGGCTTCATGCACTACCTGAAGCTTCATCACCTTGTTGATGATAAGATTCATGCACGTTCTACAGGTCCTTACGGAATGGTTACACAGCAACCATTAGGTGGTAAGGCACAGTTTGGTGGACAGAGATTCGGAGAAATGGAGGTTTGGGCTCTTGAGGCATATGGTGCTTCCTATACACTTCAGGAGATTCTTACTGTTAAGTCCGATGATATTACAGGACGTGTTAAGACCTACGAGGCAATTATTAAGGGCGATAACATCCCTTCACCGGGTATTCCTGAATCATTCAAGGTACTTCTCAAGGAGTTCCAGTCACTTGGTCTCGATGTAAGAGTGCTTGATGATAATAATGAAGAGGTTGACCTCGGCGAGACAATAGATTATGGTGACGAGAGCCTTAAGTCGGTTATAGAGGGTGACAGAGGAAATTTAAGAGAAGACCTTGAGTCACAGGGCTATAGCGGAATTGATGAGAACGACGAGCTTACATCATTATCAGAAGAAGATGAAACCTACTATGAAGATGATGAAGTATTCGACGATGATGAGTATTAAGAAGGGAGATAAGTAACATGTCAGAGATTATTAACGAAACAGTTCAAGAGCAGCCAATTAGCTTTGACGCAATTAAAATTGGACTTGCATCTCCTGAAAAAATAAGAGAGTGGTCTTATGGTGAGGTTAAGAAGCCGGAAACCATCAACTACAGAACACTTAAGCCTGAGAAGGACGGATTATTCTGTGAGAAGATATTTGGACCTAGCAAGGATTGGGAGTGTCATTGTGGTAAATATAAGAAGATTCGTTTCAAGGGTGTTGTATGTGACCGTTGTGGTGTAGAGGTTACCAAGGCAAGCGTAAGA
This sequence comes from Wujia sp., assembly GCA_051879975.1. GTDB lineage: Bacteria > Bacillota > Clostridia > Lachnospirales > Lachnospiraceae > Coprococcus_C. The sequence continues at coordinate 10,723 of JBJENB010000199.1, read as the reverse complement.
CGTGAGCGTATGGGACACATTGAGCTTGCAGCCCCTGTATCACATATCTGGTATTTCAAGGGTATTCCTAGCCGTATGGGACTTATCCTTGATATTTCACCAAGACATCTTGAGAAGGTTCTTTACTTTGCTTCTTATGTGGTACTTGACCCGGGTGAGACAACCCTTGAGTACAAGCAGATATTAAGCGAGGCAGAGTATAGAAAGGCTGAGGAGGATTTCGGCTCAAACAAGTTCCGCGTAGGAATGGGTGCTGAGGCGGTTAAGGAGCTTCTTCAGGCTATAGATCTTGAGAAAGAGTCAGCAGAGCTTAGAGCAGAGCTTGCCGATTCATCAGGACAGAAGCGAGCAAGAGTGATCAAGAGACTGGAGGTTGTTGAGGCATTTAGAAACTCTAACAACAAGCCGGAATGGATGATTCTTGACGTGGTTCCGATCATTCCTCCTGATATCAGACCAATGGTTCAGTTGGATGGCGGAAGATTTGCAACCTCAGATTTAAATGACTTGTATAGAAGAATTATCAACAGAAACAATCGTCTTAAGAGACTTCTTGAGCTGGGTGCTCCTGATATTATCGTTAGAAATGAGAAGAGAATGCTTCAGGAGGCTGTTGATGCTCTTATTGATAATGGTAGACGTGGACGTGCGGTAACAGGAGCTGGTAACAGAGCACTTAAGTCCCTTTCAGACATGCTCAAGGGTAAGCAGGGACGTTTCCGTCAGAACCTCCTTGGTAAGCGTGTTGACTATTCAGGACGTTCCGTTATCGTTGTTGGACCTGAGCTTAAGATTTACCAGTGCGGTCTTCCTAAGGAAATGGCAATTGAGCTTTTCAAGCCATTTGTTATGAAGGAGCTTACTGCACAGGGTAAGGCAAACAATATAAAGGCTGCTAAGAAGATGGTTGAGAAGCTTGAACCACAGGTTTGGGATGTTCTTGAGGAGGTTATCAAGGAGCATCCGGTTATGTTAAACCGTGCCCCTACTCTTCACAGACTTGGTATTCAGGCATTTGAGCCAATTCTGGTAGAGGGTAAGGCTATTAAGCTTCACCCACTGGTATGTACAGCCTTCAACGCAGACTTTGATGGAGACCAGATGGCAGTTCACCTTCCACTTTCTGTGGAGGCACAGGCTGAGTGTAGATTCCTTTTACTCTCACCAAATAACCTGCTTAAGCCTTCTGATGGTGGTCCTGTCGCTGTTCCTTCACAGGATATGGTACTTGGTATCTACTACCTGACAATGAGTAAATATGCTGAGCTCGATGAGAAAGCTGCAGCAGAGGCAAAGATTGTTAAGGAGTATCTCACAGATGACGAGAGTGATAACCTGTATCAGCTGAAGAAGGATTTGGAGGCAGGAAAGGTTAAGCTTACAGATGGTGTTAAGATAAAGGTAATATCAAAGACATCTAAGGATAAGAAGGAAATCTTCTATAAGGATATTATCAGTACAGCAAGAAACTTCATGGGACCTGTATTTAACAGTACAAACCTTGCAATGCTTGCTTACGAAAATGGTGAAATAACACTTCATCAGAATATAAAGGTTAAGAAGACAGTTACAACTCCTGAGGGTCAGGAGATAAGCGGATATATAACCTGTACGCTGGGAAGACTTATCTTCAATGAGATCATTCCACAGGATCTTGGCTTTGTTGACAGAAGCAATCCTGCCAACGTTCTTGAGCCTGAAATCAACTTCCATGTTGGTAAGAAGGGCTTGAAGCAAATCCTTGACAAGTGTATCAATACTCATGGAGCGACAAAGACAGCAGAGGTTCTCGATAATATTAAGGCAATGGGATATAAGTTCTCCACAAGAGGCTCCCTTACTGTTTCTATTTCAGATATGACAGTTCCTGCGGCTAAGAAGGATATTCTTGAGAGTGCTCAGCAGGTGGTTGACAGAATCAACAAGATGTTTGGTCGTGGTCTCCTTACTGAGGAGGAGAGATATCAGTCTGTTGTTAAGATTTGGGATGATGCCGATAAGAAGCTTACAAAGGCCCTTCTTGACGGACTTGACAAGTACAATAACATTTATATGATGGCAGATTCAGGTGCCCGTGGTTCTGATCAGCAGATTAAGCAGCTTGCAGGTATGCGTGGTTTGATGGCTGATACATCAGGACGTACAATTGAGCTTCCTATCAAGTCAAACTTCCGTGAGGGTCTTGACGTACTTGAGTACTTTATCTCAGCTCATGGTGCCCGTAAGGGTCTTTCTGATACAGCTCTCCGTACAGCAGACTCAGGTTACCTTACCCGTCGTCTTGTTGATGTATCACAGGATCTCATTATCAGAGAGGTTGACTGCTGTGAGGATCAGGATGAAAAGCCGGGTATGTATGTAGAAGCTTTCATGGAAGGCAACGAGGTTATAGAGAGCTTCCAGGAGAGAATTACCGGACGATATGCTGCAGAAAGCGTATTTGATGCTGAGGGCAACATGATTGTTAAGAAGAATCATATGATCACTCCTAAGAGAGCTGAGAATATAATGAAGAATGGTGTTGACGAGAATGGAGTTCCATTCCATGAGGAGGGTTCAACTAAGGCAAGACGTGATGCAAGACTTAAGATTAGAACAATCCTTACATGTAAGTCACATCTTGGAGTATGTGCTAAATGTTATGGCGCTAACATGGCAACAGGTATGGCAGTTCAGGTTGGTGAGGCTGTAGGTATTATTGCTGCTCAGTCAATCGGTGAGCCTGGTACACAGCTTACAATGCGTACCTTCCATACAGGTGGTGTTGCCGGGGATGATATCACTCAGGGTCTTCCAAGAGTTGAAGAGCTTTTCGAGGCAAGAAAGCCAAAGGGACTTGCAATTATTGCTGAGTTTGGCGGTGTTGTTGAGATTAGAGAGACCAAGAAGAAGAGAGAGGTTGTTATCACCAATCAGGAAACAGGAGAGGCAAAGGCATACCTCATTCCTTATGGCTCAAGAATTAAGGTAATGGATGGTCAGGTACTTGAGGCAGGTGACGAGCTTACTGAGGGTTCTGTAAATCCACACGATATCCTTAAGATTAAGGGTGTTCGTGCAGTACAGGATTACATGATTCGTGAGGTTCAAAGAGTTTATCGCCTTCAGGGTGTTGAAATCAATGATAAGCACGTAGAGGTTATCGTTCGTCAGATGCTTAAGAAGATTAGAATAGAGGAGAACGGAGATACCGATTATCTTCCGGGAACGCTCGTAGATGCTCTTGACTTTGAGGAGATAAATGCAATGCTTGTAGAGGAGGGTAAGACTCCTGCAACAGGTACTCAGGTAATGCTTGGTATTACGAAGGCATCTCTTGCAACAAGCTCATTCCTTTCTGCAGCATCCTTCCAGGAGACTACCAAGGTTCTTACTGAGGCAGCAATCAAGGGTAAGGTTGACCCACTTATCGGTTTGAAGGAAAATGTGCTTATTGGTAAGCTTATTCCTGCAGGTACCGGTATGAAGAGATACCGTTCCGTAAAGCTTGATTCCGGTGAGAATTTTGTAGACATCGCAGATGAGGCTTCAGATGACTTCATTGATGATATCAATGAGGATATAGAAGAAACAGTTTCTGTGGAAACAGAGTAATATAATATATAAGGTAAAATGGCGATGTGGATTTATTCTGCATTGCCATTTTTCTTCGAAAAAAATACATAATTTTTATGTATTAAGAAATATTTTGGTTGACATTCACAAAGCTAGATAATATAATGCAATAGTGTGCGTAAATGGTAATATTTTTAATATTATTGTTTATTTTTGCAGACACATGTGTATACTTATACAAGAATTTTTTTGAATTGGAGGTGAAAACATGCCAACTTTTAACCAGTTAGTTAGAAAGGGAAGACATTCATTAGAGAAGAAGTCTACTGCTCCTGCACTCTTAAGAAGCTACAACTCACTTAAGAAGAAGCCTACTGACTCTGCTTCACCACAGAAGAGAGGAGTTTGTACTGCAGTTAAGACTGCTACTCCTAAGAAGCCTAACTCAGCTCTTAGAAAGATTGCCAGAGTTCGTTTGTCAAACGGAATCGAGGTAACCAGCTACATCCCAGGTGAGGGTCACAACCTTCAGGAGCACTCAGTTGTTCTTATCCGTGGTGGTAGAGTAAAGGACTTACCTGGTACAAGATACCATATCATCAGAGGTACTCTTGATACTGCAGGTGTTGCTAAGAGACGTCAGGCACGTTCTAAGTATGGTGCAAAGAGACCTAAGGATGCAAAATAAGATTAGGCAGCCATACATTTAACTAAATAGTGCGAAAGTGGGTTATGTTTTCTATACAATATAGATTAAATATAAGCAATTTCCGCACGAACACATCTATATAAGATGTGAGTACCGTTGAATTAATCAGGGGAGGACAACGCCCCAAAAATAATTAAGGAGGGAAGAACCGTGCCACGTAAAGGACATATCGCAAAGAGAGACGTATTAGCGGATCCAATTTACAATAATAAGGTAGTTACAAAGCTTATCAATAACATTATGTTAGATGGTAAGAAGGGTGTAGCTCAGAAGATTGTATACGGTGCTTTTGACCGTATTGCATCGGAGACTGGTAAGGAAGCTTTAGAGGTATTCGAGGAGGCTATGAATAACATCATGCCACAGCTTGAGGTTAAGGCTAGACGTATCGGTGGTGCTACTTATCAGGTACCTATCGAGGTTAGACCTGATAGAAGACAGGCATTAGCTCTTCGTTGGTTAACTACTTACTCACGTGCTAGAAGCGAGAAGACTATGGAAGAGAAGCTTGCTAAAGAGATTATCGACGCTTCAAACAACACAGGAGCAGCAGTTAAGAGAAAAGAAGACATGCACAAGATGGCAGAGGCAAACAAGGCTTTTGCTCATTACAGATTCTAGTTATATTTATCTGTGATGTTATTAATATAAGGAGGAAAAAACCTTGGCTGGAAGAGAATATCCATTAGATAGAACCAGAAACATCGGTATCATGGCACACATCGATGCCGGTAAGACTACTCTTACAGAGAGAGTTCTTTACTATACCGGTGTTAATTATAAGATTGGTGATACTCATGACGGTACAGCTACCATGGACTGGATGGTACAGGAGCAGGAAAGAGGTATTACAATTACTTCGGCTGCAACTACATGCCACTGGACATTAGAGGATCATCATAAACCAAAGGCTGGTGCATTAGAGCATCGTATCAATATCATCGATACTCCGGGACACGTTGACTTCACTGTAGAGGTTGAGCGTTCACTTCGTGTACTTGATGGTGCAGTTGGTGTATTCGATGCAATGGCAGGTGTTGAGCCACAGTCAGAGAATGTTTGGCGTCAGGCCGACACTTATAATGTACCACGTATGGCATTTATTAATAAGATGGATAAGATGGGAGCTGATTTCTTCTATTCAGTTCAGACAATTATCGATCGTCTTGGAAAGAATGCTATTCCTGTTCAGATTCCAATTGGAAAGGAAGATTCATTTATTGGACTTATCGACCTTTTTGAGATGGAAGCATATTACTACAAGGATGACAAGGGTGAGGATATCGAGATTACAGCTATTCCTGATGACTTAAAGGATGATGCTGCAATTTGGCATGAGAACCTTGTTGAGAAGTGTTGTGAGTTAGATGATGACTTAATGTTACAGTATCTTGAGGGTGAGGAGCCATCTGTTGCAGATATGAAGGCTGCTCTTCGTAAAGGTACAATAGCTTGTGAGGCAGTTCCTGTATTCTGCGGTTCTGCATATAAGAATAAGGGTGTTCAGAAGATGTTAGACGGTGTTATCGAGTATATGCCGGCTCCAACTGATATCCCTGATATCACAGGTGTAGATCCTGATGGAAATGAGGTTGTTCGTAAGTCTTCTGATGAGGAGCCATTCTCAGCACTCGCATTTAAGATTATGACTGACCCATTCGTAGGTAAGTTAGCATTCTTCAGAGTTTACTCTGGTACATTGAACTCAGGTTCATATGTATTAAATGCAACAAAGGATAAGAAGGAGCGTGTTGGACGTATCGTTCAGATGCATGCTAATTCACGTACAGAGATAGATAAGGTATATTCAGGAGATATCGCTGCAGCTGTAGGATTTAAGGTTACAAGTACAGGTGATACAATCTGTGATGAGCAGCATCCTGTTATACTTGAGTCTATGGAATTCCCTGAGCCAGTTATTGAGCTCGCAATTGAGCCAAAGACTAAGAATGATCAGGGTAAGATGGGTGAGGCTTTAGCAAAGCTTGCTGAAGAGGATCCTACATTCAGAGCTCATACAGATAAAGAAACAGGACAGACAATTATTGCCGGAATGGGTGAGCTTCACCTTGAGGTTATCGTAGATCGTCTTCTCCGTGAGTTTAAGGTTGAGGCAAACGTTGGTGCACCTCAGGTTGCTTACAAGGAGACATTTACTAAGGCTGTTGATGTAGACAGCAAGTATGCTAAGCAGTCAGGTGGTCGTGGACAGTACGGTCACTGTAAGGTTAAGTTTGAGCCAATGGATCCAAACGGCGAGCAGCAGTTTATATTCGAATCAACTGTTGTCGGTGGTGCTATTCCGAAGGAGTACATCCCTGCAGTTGGAGAGGGTATCGAGGAGGCAGCTCAGGCCGGTATCCTTGGTGGTTATCCTGTTCTTGGTGTTAAGGCAACTGTATACGATGGTTCTTACCATGAAGTCGATTCATCTGAAATGGCATTCCACATTGCCGGTTCTATGGCATTCAAGGATGCAATGGCAAAGGGTGGAGCAGTATTACTTGAGCCTATTATGAAGGTTGAGGTTACTATGCCTGAGGAGTACTTAGGTGATGTAATCGGTAGCTTAAATGCTAAGAGAGGCCAGATTGAGGGTATGGACGATATCGGTGGTGGTAAGATTGTAAGAGCATTCGTTCCACTTGCAGAGATGTTCGGTTACTCTACACAGCTTCGTTCATCAACTCAGGGTCGTGGTAACTACTCAATGTTCTTTGAGAGATATGCGCAGTGTCCAAAGAATATTCAGGACAAGGTACTTTCTGCAAAGAACAGCTAATTATAAATAATTCCTCTTGCTCCTGATTTGGAGCAGGAGGTATATGATAACAAGTTCTTATTTTTGAAAGATAATTAGTTTAAAAGGACTTGAAAATATCTCCATATTTTAATATAATATGGATTAGCCGATTATTGCCCTAGAAGGGTATAAATTTAAGGAGGATATTAAAATGGCAAAGGAAAAGTTTAACAGATCAAAGCCACATTGTAACATTGGTACAATTGGACACGTAGACCATGGTAAGACTACTTTAACAGCAGCAATCACTAAGGTTCTTGCTGAGAGAGTTGCTGGTAACACAGCTACAGATTTCGAGAATATTGATAAGGCTCCGGAAGAGAGAGAAAGAGGTATCACAATCTCTACAGCTCACGTTGAGTATGAGACAGAGAAGAGACACTATGCACACGTTGACTGCCCAGGCCATGCTGACTATGTAAAGAACATGATCACTGGTGCTGCTCAGATGGATGGCGCTATCCTCGTTGTTGCTGCAACTGATGGTGTTATGGCTCAGACTAAGGAGCACATCCTTCTTTCACGTCAGGTTGGTGTACCTTACATCGTAGTATTCATGAATAAGTGTGATATGGTTGACGACGAAGAGTTACTTGAGCTCGTTGAGATGGAAGTAACTGAGCAGCTTGAGGAGTACGAGTTCACTGGTTGTCCAATTGTCAAGGGTTCTGCTCTTAAGGCTCTTGAGGATCCAAACGGTGAGTGGGGCGACAAGATTATGGAGCTCATGGCAACTGTTGATGAGTATATTCCAGATCCTAAGAGAGATACAGATAAGGATTTCCTTATGCCTGTTGAGGATGTATTTACAATCACTGGTCGTGGTACAGTTGCAACTGGTAGAGTTGAGGCTGGTGTTATCCACATCAATGAGGAAGTTGAAATCGTTGGTATTAAGCCAGAGAAGCAGAAGACTACTGTTACTGGTATAGAGATGTTCAGAAAGCTCCTTGACGAAGGACAGGCTGGTGATAACATCGGTGCACTTCTTCGTGGTATCAAGAGAGAGGATATCGTTAGAGGACAGGTTCTTTGTAAGCCGGGTACTGTAACTTGCCATACTAAGTTTACAGCTCAGGTATACGTTCTTACAAAGGATGAGGGTGGTCGTCATACTCCATTCTTCAACAACTACCGTCCACAGTTCTACTTCAGAACAACTGACGTAACTGGTGTATGTAACCTTCCAGAAGGCACAGAGATGTGTATGCCTGGTGATAACGTAGAGATGACTATCGAACTCATCCACCCAATCGCTATGGCTCAGGGTCTTACTTTCGCTATCCGTGAGGGTGGTAGAACAGTAGGTTCAGGAAGAGTTGCTACAATCATCGAGTAATTTTGCTACGACTTTGAGTCGAGCGTATATTTGATAAAAAATATAAGGCCGAGAATGTGCTTGCACATTCTTGGCTTTATTTTTTTATCTGCATAGACATTCGACGAATGTCTATGCGCTTGTGATTGCGAAGCAATCGCAAGATATATGAAGAATAAGAAGACAACTCATCGTGCACTAATAGGGCTACGAACAAAGGTTCAAGTCTTGCAGGATAAGCTGGAAAAAGCCTATGAATTTATGAAGCAGTTCGTAATCAATGGAAGGAACATGCTGGATGTGTTCCGGGAGCGGATTGGCGAAGTGAAGGAGTGGGTGAACGGGAAGGTTGCCGGGATGGGACGGTAGGGGATGCCCCAAGTGGTTGAAATGCTGCTTGGGGTGTTTTTTCTAATATGTTATAAGTTAACAGAAGTTGAATTTCATTGTTAAACATAAGCGGTAATTATTGACATATATATTACTATATAGTAATATCCTATATAGAAAGGATGAGAAGGATTGGAAACTAAAGGTGGTTTTTTGATTTCGCGTATTAAACAGGTGGGGACTAGAATATTTGACCGTATGTTGGCAAACTCGGGAATTGATTCATTTAATGGTGCACAGGGACGAATTTTATATGTTCTTTGGCAGAATGATGATATCAGTATTAGTAATTTGTCGGCACAAACAAGTCTTGCAAATACAACACTTACTAATATGCTTGATCGTATGGAAAATATAGGATTGATAGTTAGAAAACCAGATCCAAAAGATCGTCGAAATAGGTTAATTGCACTTACAGAAAAAGCAAAATCCTTGCAAGATGATTACACGAGAATTTCACAGCAAATGAATGAAATCTATTACACCGGTTTCACAGAAGCAGAAATAATACAGTTTGAATCATATTTGCAACGCATACTAAGTAATTTGGAAAAGGAGTAATGATATTATGAAGAAAGTATCAGTGCCGACAACAAATGATATATGTCCTCAAACACTGTTTGTCTATGGCAGTATGAATGAGGATGGTACACCGAATTTTGGGTTGTTTTGTTGGTTTAGTTATTGTTGGTTTGAACAACTTGGAGTAATATGCGCCATTGGTGGAAGTAAAAGAACATTAGAAAACATTCGAAGAAACGGAGTTTTTTCTGCTAATCTTGTAACGGAGAATAATTTGCCTTTAGCAGATTATTTTGGAACGGCGGATGGCAGAGATGATGATAAGATGGATGTATCTGTTGAATGGGAAAAGGGTGCAGTGCTTTCTGTTCCTATTCTTTGCAGTAGTCCAATTAGTTTTGAACTTGAAGTAGATAAGGAAATATCTACTGGGGAGAAAGATGAGGTTGTACTAGTATGTCGAATTCGAAATACACTTAAAGATGAGTACTTGGTGGATTCTTCAATGACCTCAGAGGAAATTTTCAAAGCTACAGCAGCGGTGCGAACATGTGTTCATTGTGACTATTGGTCATGGGATGGAAAATATCTTGGAAAATGGCATGAACGAGCAAAAGAAATTAAGGCTAATGTAGAGATTGGTGCAGCAGCTCGAGGAAATTAAATATAGAAATTATATGAACAACTAATAAAGAAATAATGGAAAGGATAATTAAATGGAACTTTTTGAAGCAATAGAAAAAAGAAGGACTATTCGAGAATTTGACAATGAAAGTATTCCTCAGGAAATAATTGTAAAAATTATTAATGCAGGATTACAGGCTCCTACAAACGACCATATGCGAGATTGGCATTACATAGTGATTCGGGATAAGAATAAAACACTAATGCTGCTTGATATTATTCCTAAAGATATTTCTGATGAAGATATGGAACAGCTTATAAAGGATTGGAATTTAAAAGATAGTGAACAACAGAGCTGTTATAGAAATGCTGTGCCAAAACAGCAAAAAATGTTGTTAGAAGCTTCACTTATTGTAATTCCGCTCTTAAAACAAAAAACCGATATTTTGCATCCGGATAATATATCGCACCTTAATGGATTTGCTTCTATTTGGTGTAGTATTGAAAATATTTTGCTTGCTTCAACTGCGGAAGGCTATGGATGTGCCCTGCGTGTTCCACTTGGTAATGAGGGGGAGTATGCAAGAGAAGTGCTTGGCTTTCCAAATGATTACTTTATGCCCTGCTTTATTGGAATTGGTAAGCCGAAAGCGGATGCTGACGTTGTAAAACAAAAGCATATAACAGTGAAGGATAGGATCCATTGGGATAGATGGTAGGTTTGCAATAACGGAGGAAGTAAATGAAAGTTGGAATAATTGGTTATGGAAGTATGGGCAAGATGCTCTTGGAGAAGTTGTCC
>JBJENB010000198.1:0-4492 GCA_051879975.1 Wujia sp. | reverse complement strand
AGGTTCTTCCCGGTGAATATATCTGCTATTCTCCGGATTATGTATCACATGTAAAATACTATAGGCTAACCAGTCTTCCCCATACAGATTCCTATGAAGAAACAATTGAAAAGGTTCAATATCTCGTTGAGGATGCCGTCAGAATGCAGATGGTTTCAGATGTTCCGATATGTACCTTTCTTTCCGGGGGCTTGGACTCCTCTCTTGTAAGTGCCATTTGCTGTAAATATATGCCAAAAGATACACCACTTGACACCTACTCCTTCGATTATGAGGATAACGATATTCATTTTAAAAGTAATAGCTTCCAGCCAACCCAGGATAGACCATATGTTGATATAATGGTTGATTATCTCTCAACCAATCATACCTATTTAAGCTGTAAATACGATACTCTGGCAGATCTTCTTGACACCTCTGTTGACTCCCGCTGTCTTCCAACCATGGCAGATGTGGATTCCTCCCTGCTATATTTTTGCGGTGAGGTAGCAAAAAAACATAAGGTTGCACTCACCGGGGAATGTGCGGATGAAATATTTGGCGGTTATCCATGGTTTCATAAAGAAGAAATGATTAATGCGGGAACTTTTCCATGGATGAGTGATATAAGCTTTAGAAAGTCACTCTTAAATCCTGAGTTTGCCGCTGTATTAAATATGGAGAGATACGTTGCAAATGCATACAACAAAACCATTTCCGAGGTGGATATATTACCCCATGAAAGCGACCTTGAAATAAGCCGGAGGAGAGTTTCATATCTAAATATCAGATGGTTTATGCAGACCCTACTGGACAGAATGGACAGAACCTCCATGCACAACGGCTTGGAAGCAAGGGTACCTTTTGCCGACCATAGAATAGTAGATTACTTATATAATATTCCTTGGGAATACAAGGCAAAAAATGGAATTCCAAAAAATATATTGCGGGAAGCTGCCAAGGAATTTCTTCCTGATTCAATAATGAACAGGCCGAAGAATCCTTATCCTAAAACCTATGACCCTGCTTATGAAAAAATACTTTGTGAAAGACTAAAGGAAGTTATTACAGACACCTCCTCATCACTTAGAAGCTATCTGAATATACCTGTAGTCATGAAATTTTTAGAGCAGCCAAAGGAATATGGTAAGCCATGGTATGGTCAGCTTATGGCAGGTCCTCAAATGGTTGCCTATCTTCTCCAGATAGATTATTGGATGCGAAAATATTCTCTGTCGCTATGACTCAGTGTCTGTTACCCGCCAAATATATATTCCATATCGCATGCCAGCATGCTTATGAAATATATGCTTGGCTCTCCTTGTGATAATCCGTAGGCTTTTGCCTACGATAACATTCACTTCGTCTTCGCTTCGCTATGACTCAGTGTCTGTTACCCGCCAAATATATATTCCATATCGCATGCCAGCATGCTTATGAAATATATGCTTGGCTCTCCTTGTGATAATCCGTAGGCTTTTGCCTACGATAACATTCACTTCGTCTTCGCTTCGCTATGACTCAGTGTCTGTTACCCGCCAAATATATATTCCATATCGCATGCCAGCATGCTTATGAAATATATGCTTGGCTCTCCTTGTGATAATCCGTAGGCTTTTGCCTACGATAACATTCACTTCGTCTTCGCTTCGCTCCGACTCAGTGTCTGTTACCCGCCAAATATATATTCCATATCGCATGCCAGCATGCTTATGAAATATATGCTTGGCGGGATTATCACACAAAAAGCTCAAATGTCTACATGATAGACAGTTGAGCTTACATATCTTATTAAACCAATATAGGTTGAATTTGTTTCCCTGCCAAGGCCTCTCTGATTGTATCAGGTATCCTGGTTATATCTGCCACCATCGAATTTGGCTTTGATTCATAGTTATCCTGACCAAACGGAACAAAAAATATATTTTTCATTATCATCAGCTTACCAATATTCTGCAAATTAACTCCCAATGCATCATTGGTAGATACAGCAATAACAAGAGGTTTGTTATTTCGCAAATGTGCCTTTGCTGCCATTAATACCGGTGTATCGGTAATTCCGTTACATAGCTTTGCTATAGTGTTTCCCGTACAGGGTGCTATCACCATAATATCAAACAGCTTTTTGGGTCCTACAGGTTCTGCCTGCTGAATTGTAGTAATTCCATCATTACCAGTTATTTCCTTAACCTTATCCCTAAAATCACTGGCCTTAGTAAATCTTGTATCAAGGTTATATGCATTATATGAATATATAGGTATAACCCTTGCAGCATCATCAACAAGAACTTTTATTTGAGGTAAAATTTTATCAAAAGTACAAAATGAGCCTGTTATGGCAAAACCAATATTGCACTCTGATAATTCCATAATTACAACCTTTCTATATATTGTGGTAAGGAGGGACCCGGCATAGCCGGGAGGATGCCTTATCGCCTTCGCAAACGCCCGCGAACTTTGTTCGCATTTTTATTGCGTCTGCTCCACTTATTTGTGGTAAGGAGGGACCCGGCATAGCCGGGAGGATGCCTTACTCAACATCTTTTATAATTGCATCCGCTATAATAAAGCCTGCTTCCCTAGGATAATACATTCCTGGTATGCCCAAAATTAGATATGCCTCTATATTATTTTCCCTGCAATAATTAAAGTCTGTTCCACCGGGTCTGCTGGCTATGTCAAATATCATTACATTATCAGATAAAGACTCTAAAATACCCTTGTTCAGCACCGGAGCAGGCACAGTATTAAACACATAACTATACTTGGAGGCATTTATTTCCCATGTTGAAGAAAAATTTAAATAGCCATAATTCAATGCTTCAATTTCTACCCGCAGCTTTGGGTTTCTGACTATTATATCCACCCTTGCTCCGGCTTTCATTAGTTCATTCGCAATTGCCTTTCCGCAATATCCAAAACCGGTTACAAGGCAACTGCTTTCCTTCAGTATGGCTCCTTTTTCTTCAGCAAAGCTTGCTATACCCATTGCCGTATAAACTGCATTCTTTGATACTACGGCTTCATAATCCAGATAATTACTATATTCAATACCCATCTTTTTTAGGTAACCAATATTGTCTTGATCCAGAAGTCCGCCATATATTTTCTTACATCTATAATAGTTGGCAATTCTTAATACCAGCTCGCTGTCTGGATTAGGCGGTATTACAACAAAATCATAAGCCTCATCTGTCTGTAACTGACTATATACCTTAAATCCCTGTGTTAAAAACCGCTGTGCCACATAATTCATTCTGGGATCTGCCCCAATTACACAAACCTTTTTATAATTCAAAGCATCTATCCTCCTAATGATATTTTATTATATGCCTATTATTTTTTTTAGTTATCAGCTAAATAAAAATAACTTAACAACCTTTTTAAAATAATATTGATAATTTTTTTCCTTTATATCAGACTCTGCATATATATTTAGGATGGCTTCTGTATCTCCATTAATGATAACTCTGATATTACCAACTATTTCCCCTTCATAAACAGGTGCCTCCAAATAATCCGGAATGTCCACCTCAATGCTAATCTCATCCTTGTCAGAAACCAGCATAGTTATCTCACCCTCTGTATATACACCCTCATAATTCAAGTCAACACTATTATGAACACATATATCATCAAGCTCAAATTCATCATCTAACAGTGTTTTATAGCTGTAATTATTCAAGCCATAGTCAAATAGCTTTCTTGAATCAGTCCATTTGTATCCCTTGTTATTTGGCCATCCACAACCTAATAATGCAATTATAAAGGTTTTGTTATCCCTATTCAATGCCCCCACATAGCAATAACCTGCATTTCCCGTAAATCCTGTTTTGCCTGCAAATGCGCCCTCCATCATATCTAAAAATGCATTTTTGTTTTGGACATAATACATTTTTTTACCACTATAATCTGTAAACTGATATTCTCTTGTGGCACAAATATCTCTAAAGCTTTCCTTCATAGGTGAATCCATAACACAATATTTCATAAGCCGTGCCAAATCCACTGCTGTTGTATGATGAACTCCATTTTCATCCTCCGCATCAAGTCCGTTTGGGGTAATAAAATATGTATTGTTTAAATTAAGCTCCTTCGCTTTACGATTCATCATTGCCGCAAAGCTTTCTACATCACCGCCAATATGCTCTGCTATGGCAACCGCCGTATCATTATGACTTTCCAGAATAAGTGAGTAAAGTAAATCCTTAAGCACATACTGTTCTCCTTCTTCGATGCCAAGCTGTACATCCGGCATCTTTGCTGCATAGGAGCTAACGGTAACGACATCATCCAGCTGCCCGTATTCAAGTGCCAAAATCAATGTCATAATCTTGGTCGTGCTTGCCATGGGTCTTTCCACATCTCCATCCTTGCTATATAATACCCTTCCTGTTTCACCATCAATGAGCACCGCCGACAACGAATATAACTGGTCTATGGAGCTTACCTCATACATGCATTTTCCATCACTGGTAATACTGAAATTTACTATCATAAATGAAAAAAGCAT
>JBJENB010000197.1:0-18879 GCA_051879975.1 Wujia sp. | reverse complement strand
ACCGGTGGCTTCGGCATCTGTGGTGCCTGTGGTGCCTGCGGCATTGGCTGTACCGGTGGCTTCGGCATCTGTGGTGCCTGTGGTGCCTGCGGCATTGGTTGTACCGGTGGCTCCGGCATCTGTGGTGCCTGCGGCATCGGCTGTACCGGTGGCTTCGGCATCTGTGGTGCCTGTGGTGCCTGCGGCATTGGCTGTACCGGTGGCTTCGGCATCTGTGGTGCCTGTGGCATCGGCTGTACCGCTGGCTTTGGCATCTGTGGTGCCTGCGGCATTGGCTGTACCGCTGGCTTCGGCATCTGTGGTGCCTGCGGCATTGGCTGTACCGGTGGCTTTGGCATCTGTGGTGCCTGTGGTGCCTGCGGCATCGGCTGTACCGGTGGCTTCGGCATCTGTGGTGCCTGTGGTGCCTGCGGCATTGGCTGTACCGCTGGCTTTGGCATCTGTGGTGCCTGTGGTGCCTGTGGCATTGGCTGTACCGGTGGCTTCGGCATCTGTGGTGCCTGTGGCATTGGCTGTACCGGCGGCTTCGGCATCTGTGGTGCCTGCGTCATCGGCTGTCCCATCGGTGCCATTCCCTGCGGTATTGGTGCTCCCATAGGCTGTCCCATCGGTGCCATTCCCTGCTGCATTGGTGCTCCCATAGGCTGTCCCATCGGTGCCATTCCCTGCTGCATTGGTGCTCCCATAGGCTGTCCCATCGGTGGCATTCCCTGCTGCATTGGCATTCCCATAGGTTGTCCCATTGAATTCATGGCTGCATTTTGCATAACTGCAAGCTTACTTACCTTCGTTGCATCTCTTGCCGGGGTCGGCATTCCTGACGTGCCATTATCCTTATTGTATTCAACATTAATCTTTGCTAATTCCGCGTCAATAAAGCTCCTTAATCTGCTTACTGCAAAATCATTTGAATTGATAAGAGTAAGCAACCTTGCTACATAATTATCTGAATCTCCATCGGCAAATTGCATTTTTGATATCAGCTCTCTGAAAAATGCAGGTATCTCTGCCAAAGGCATTACATCCTGCTTAAGCGGAACCAACATACACTTCACAGACAGATTATCTCTATTCACATATATGTACTCAGTATCCTTAACAATATTGCTTACAGGAATTCCCTGTGTTCCAATCTCAAAAGCGTAAACAAGTCCACTTATGATACAGCATACTTCCTTCTTGGAAAGAACGTTTTTAATGAATACTTCAAGAGTAGTTGTTTCTCCCGCATAAACTGTTATGCTTCTCCTTCCATCTACGTCAGTATACTGGTAAGGAAGTATATTAGCCAGTGCGTTAGCCTTGTCATACACTTTCTCGTCATAAACATCTGCCGGAGATAAATCATATCTGATAACATCCCTATTGTTTTGTTTCGTAACCACAAAATCTAACTTTTTCATACCTACCTCCTGAAATATATTATCGTATCTTAAATCTAAATTCTTCATCACCCAATCTTATAATTGAATCATGAGTAAGAATCTCCTCTACACCATCCTCGACCATTTTGTCATTGACATATGTATGATTTGTTGACTTATTATCCTTTATGTAACATACCCCATCTTTCTGAATGATGACTGCGTGTTGCCTGCTTATTGCCCCATTGCCTGCAACAGTATAATCAACTCCTCTTGTCGCCTTTCCTATCTTAAAGGTAGGTTTATTAAGCATTATTCTTTCCTCAGTATTCACTCTGATAAGATATGGAACAGCCTTCGGCATGATAGGAGTTGTAGTATTTGACTTAACCATCTCAACAGTCTTACTAAGAATTGATGAGCTCTTTGGCTTTGAGCCCTTCTCAATATTCATATCATCAGTAATTTCTTCTATGGTTGCCGGCTTATCCTGACTACCGCTTTGTGAATTCACAAGCTCTCCTGTATGACCTGCCTCATCATGCTCTGCGGCACTCTGTATAAGTGCAGCTCTGTTTACCTTGACCACATTCTTCTTGATAACAGGTGGCTTGTTTTCAAAGTAATTATCTAAATCATCAATTGTATTAATGTTCTTGGTTGCTTCCTTAGTCTCGTTGACCTTTGGTACTTCACCAACCAGCTCTTTAATTTTGGATTTAATAACATCTAAATCTTTTTCTTTGTCATTCGGAGCTACACTCTTATTATCTCCAGTCGATACGCTCTCTTTAACCGTTTCCTCAGCAGCTGTCTCCACCTGTGGTATTTCTTCTTTGACCGTTTCCTCAGCAGCTGTCTCCACCTGTGGTATTTCTTCTTTGACCGCTTCCTCAGCAGCTGTCTCCACCTGTGGTATTTCTTCTTTAACCGTTTCCTCAACAGCTGTCTCCACCTGTGGTATTTCTTCCTCAATCGATTCATCAGCTGAGACTGCTTTCTTAAGACTCTCAGGAAGTATACTTTCCAACTCCTCATCCTCTATAGGAGCTGTCACTTCCTCTTCGTCCTCTTCGTCCTCATCATCGCCTATTTCAGGCAACACCTCGTCTCCTGAGTTCAAGTCATTCATAAAGCTACCTACATCACTTGGCTGGTTATTCTCAACCGGTTCAGAATTAACAACCTCAACACCATCCAAATCTATTGAACCCGCCTGTTCAAAGGAAATTCCTGCTTCCTCCATAAGTGCTTCTGATAGACCAATCAAACCTCTCAAATTAAAATTATCACTATTTATGTAGGTAATGAGCTTTCCGATATATCCCAGCTCCTCATCCACATCATACTTCATATTGGCTAGCAGGTCCCTGACAAAGCCTTTAAATTCCACCGAAACAGAAGCCTTACTCTCAATCGGAAGGCAAATAAAACTAATTTCATAATTGTCCTCGGACACATATACAAAGCTTCTATTCATAAGAATATAAGAAAGATGGATTGCCCTTTCCTTGAGAGCTATGAGTCCATTCGCAATATTTCTAAGGATAAATAATACCTTCTCGCAGTTCATTTTCCCCTTTATAAATTCCTCAAGAGACACCCTTCCTGTGATATCATACGTCAAATAATCGTAATCATCATCTTCTTCATATATTATGTCAACCAGTTCTTTTTGTTGATTATCTTCAACATAATCCAGAACGTCCTCATCTAACTCACAGTCCTCTCCCATTGTGTATGTCAGGTATTTCTCCGAGCCAATGTTTTTAGCTTTGAAGTAAAATGTTCTCATAGCTTCCCTCCTAATCTCAAGCGTATTTTTATAAAGTCAAATCTGACAAGTTATGTCTAGCTCTATTTGCCAAGCGAATTCTATTCCGGATTTACTCCGTTTGGTCCACCAATGATCTGCGTATCAATATGATCCTGATAGGTTTCTGAGAATACATGTGTTCCTGTCTCCTCATCTGCCACATGATAATACAGATATGAATGTTCAGCCGGATATAAAACAGCTTCAATACAAGCAAGTCCCGGATTACATATAGGTCCCACAGGAAGTCCCGTATATTTGTATGTGTTATACGGCGAATCCAATTCCAAATCCGTATACAGAACCTGCTGCTTATCATATAATCCGTCAGTCAATGGATATAGTACTGTAGGACACATCTGTAGCTGCATACCTATCTTAAGTCGATTTTCTATTACACCTGCTATAATAGCCCTTTCCTCATCCACCTTTGCTTCTCTTTCAACAATGGATGCCCGAGTAATGACATCATATGAATTATATCCCAACTCCTCCATTCTCGCCTGAAACTCCTCTGAGAAATAGTTATCAAATGCATTAGTCATGTCCTCTACAAGAGACTCCGCAGTTGTAGTGTTATATATATCATAGGTTGCCGGGAACAGATATCCCTCCAATCTATACTTAACATCTGCTCCAATCGGAACATCCGCCAAATACGGGAAGTCAGAGGTTGTAACCGATTCCACCGCGTTTATAAATTCCTCCGCTGTACAAATACCCTGATTCTCGCATCTTGCCGCTATCAAATCTATGGTAAAACCTTCCGGAATAACAAGAACATCTATCTTCTCCGGAACCGTATCGTCAACCCTCATTGCTTCCATCATCTGTAATGTTGTCATTCCCGTGTTTAATGTATAGGTTCCATCATTTATCTTGCCCTTAAATTCGTTTTGATATCTCTTGATAAATGCTGCCTCATATTTTATGAGACCATTTTCCTTTAATATTGAGGCTACCTTTTTAACAGATGCTCCCTGAGGTATCTCCACCACAACATCTTCACCCTCATAACTCTCAGTACCCTTGTACTCCTCCATATATTCATCGTAGAAGCCCTTTGCATAGTCATATACAATAGCTCCAAGACTAAAAACCGCTAAAAACAACAAGCCAACCTTAACAAGTTTTATTATTTTTTCAACCATAATAACCTCATGTTAGTTTACATAATATTTCATAAAATTACAGACTTGAAGTAATTTTACAATAATGCTATTATAGTACCATATTTAATGCAAAAATACAAGAAAGGATGATAATTTTGGCAAATCCAATCGTTACAATGGTTATGGAGAGCGGAGATGTGATGAAGTTCGAGCTTTATCCTGAAATCGCACCTAACACAGTCAATAATTTTATTTCACTTATCAACAAGCATTTTTATGACGGTTTAATCTTTCATAGAATCATTGAGGGCTTTATGATTCAGGGTGGCTGCCCTAACGGAACAGGAACCGGAGGTCCCGGATATTCAATCAGAGGAGAGTTTTCCCAGAATGGTTTTGAAAACAACCTGAAGCACGAACCTGGCGTTTTATCTATGGCACGTTCAATGATGCCTAACTCAGCCGGCTCACAGTTTTTCATCATGCATAAAACATCTCCACATCTTGATGGTGCTTATGCAGCCTTCGGCAAGATTACCGAGGGTATTGATGTGGTAAATAAGCTTGCTTCAGTTCCAACCGATTTTACCGACAGACCTCTTGAGGATCAGGTAATTAAATCCGTTACGGTTGATACCTTTGGCGAGACCTACGAGGAGCCTGAAAAATACTAATTAGGAGTGTGAAGCACTTCTCTATGATGATTAGGGCATCAAAAACACACTTTGCAATACTAAAAAAATTGTATATATAATTATGTATTGAGTGCCTTGTTTTTAATATATTAATTTTCTTAATGCTTATATGACAGACAGTGATTTGCCAACACGATGTTGGCAAAAGGCTTATCTGAGCCATGGATGGCGAATATAAGCCGGTCACGTAACCTGATAGTGTTTATATTATAAGCATTTAGAAAATCATATGTTAAAAACACTGAAACGAAAGACATAATTATATATACAAATAGTATTTAGCATTCTCATTCTATAAGGTGTAATTTTATTTCTTTCTCTGTTTTCTTCCGTTGTTTCTTTGTGGATTGTTCTTCTTCGTCTTCGAGTTTTCTCTCCTGTAAACATTTTCCGCTTCCTTTGACGGTTCAATATCTACCTTTGCTTTCTCAGCCTTTTCCTTAAGCTCCTTTACTGCTGCCGGTACAGCTTCCGCCGACTCGTCCGGCAACACCTGTCCCTCTGTGCTCTGAACTTCGTCCATTTTCTCCTGTTCAGCTCTCTCCGCAGATAACCTATCCTGTTCCTCCTTTTCCAGGACATCTTCAAGAATTATCTTGGATTTTTTAACATGATTTTTCTCAGAGGTCTCATCCTCAGATACAATGGCTTCTTTATTTTCCTCTAATTCTTCCTTAGGTTCATCTGTAATTGCTTCTTCTGTTGCAATTTTCTCCGATTCATCTTCCTCCTCCGGAATCCTATACTTATCTACAAGCTCATCTATGCTTTCTTCTGCTTCGACCTCAACCTCAAGATATGGTTTGAGACACTTCAGCATGAAGTAATCGTATAAGTATCCCAATGCGCCAAATCCGACTACGAATCCACCAATTATACAGATATATGGTTGATAATAAATTAAGAACACGACTGCAGCCAACAACACAGCCAACATTACAGTAGTAGGAAAATATTTTATTGACAGGAAAAATGCGTTTCTAACCTGAGTCTTAATCCCATTTTCAAATTTTGCCTGAAGAGGAAAAATATACATGGTAGTTATAACCACTAAAAACAGTAATATCACACTCAGTATCAACAGTGTTCCTGTAAACATGCCGGATTCAAGCTTGTTTTGGTTGTACCAATACCATACATCCACACCTAGCAAAAAATATATAACCATTAGTGCAAGCCAAATAATGGTTGATTGCTTAAAATTATCCTTAAAGCTCTTCGTATAGTATTTCCACACATATCCATCCTTAAGAGTTAGTCCCTTCATTGCTGTGTAATGCAGAGCAGTAAATGCCGCACCGATAGTGACAATAGGAAGGCAGCTGATTGTAAAAACAACAGACAGCAGCATGACTTCTCCCAATCTATTCATTGTTCGAATAAATACATTGTCATAATTATATCCTTCAACTGACATTTTAAACGCAACTCCTATACTTCTTATCATTTGGCCTAGTCAATTCTATCACTATCATTATTTTTTTTCAATTCTTTTGGTGTTTGCATATTGACAAATTCATTTAGAAACAATAGATTAATGACATGTTAATTACTAGGAGGCACAATATGAAAAAACCATTTGTCACAAAGGAACAGATAGAGGAAATAGTAAAAACATATCCTACACCTTTTCATATCTATGACGAAAAGGCCATTCGTGAAAATGCCAGAAAACTGAAAGCTGCTTTTTCATGGAATCCCGGATACAAAGAATTTTTTGCAGTAAAAGCCACACCAAACCCGACCATTCTAAGAATATTAAAGAGCGAAGGCTGCGGTTGTGACTGTTCTTCCTATACAGAGCTCCTAATGTCGGAAAAAGTCGGTGTAACCGGCTCCAGCATTATGTTCTCTTCTAATGATACTCCTGCTGAAGAATTCATCAAAGCAAGAGAGCTGGGAGCAACCATTAATCTCGATGATTACACACATGTTAAGTTTTTGAAGGATACTTGTGGCATTCCTGAAACTATATCATGTAGATATAATCCGGGTGGAACCTTCTCCATCTCAACAACGATTATGGACAATCCGGGGGATGCAAAATATGGAATGACGAAAGACCAGCTATTTCAGGCTTATCAGGAGCTTAAGGCGGCCGGTGCAAAAACCTTCGGTCTTCACTCCTTCCTTGCCAGCAACACTGTTACTAACGAATATTACCCTACACTTGCCGGAATCCTGTTCGAGGTAGCAGTAGAGCTTAAAGAAAAAACCGGAATTGAGCTTAGCTTCATCAATCTCTCAGGTGGTGTAGGTATTCCATATACTCCTGACAAGGAGCCAAATGACATTATGGCAATCGGTGAGGGAGTTCGCAAAGAATATGAGAGAATTCTTGTACCTGCAGGTCTGGGAAATGTAAGTATATATACAGAGCTGGGAAGATTCATGCTTGCTCCTTATGGACATCTTGTAACCAAGGCAATTCACGAGAAGCATACGCACAAGGAATATATTGGTGTTGACGCGTGTGCCGTAAATCTTATGAGACCGGCCATGTATGGTGCTTACCATCACATCACTGTTTTAGGCAAAGAGAATGCACCTTGTGACCATGTATATGATGTTACAGGTTCTCTTTGTGAGAACAATGATAAATTCGCCATAGATAGGAAGCTTCCTAAAATTGATATGGGAGATTATCTGGTAATACATGACACCGGTGCACACGGCTTTGCAATGGGCTACAATTACAATGGCAAATTAAAATCAGCCGAGCTTCTTCTCTGCGAAAACGGAGATGTTAAACAAATTCGACGTGCTGAAACACCGGCTGACTATTTTGCAACATTAGAGGGCTATTGGGAGGTATAAGTGTACATCATATTACCGTAAGCAGCTATCTGCTTCTCAAAGACACTTCTCAAAACTTTTATTTCTTCACCCTTTATCGGATCATAGTATCTGATATGGGTGGAGTTATAACTGATAACCAGAACATATCTTCCGTCATCAATGCATGCAGCAAACGGTATATCTCTGTCAAGGAAATATAATGCTGTATCAAGATTGATTCCCGAAATATTGATTCCAACTCCCGTAGTATTATCTTCAAAGGCAGCTTCCCAGCTGTCGCAGTGAATCACATTTTCATATTCCACCCTGCTGTCAATTAATTCTATACACATATACGCACATGTAAGCAAGGTCTGCTCCACTGTCTCGCAGGTCATGTGATCAATCTTATCCGCCACAGTATTGTATGATACCGCTTCCAGGCTTCTGTATATCGTATTTCCATTTACATCCACCACCAGCCCCGTAGTTTCATTATTGACAGCCAAGATTGCACGTCCTGCACTTTTATAGCCTCCCACGAAGCCTGAATTGTTAAATACATAGAATTTCTCACCAAAATCCGATGCCTCTTCCTTCATCTCAGTATACCTATCCGCTGTTCTGCTCTTAGTCATCAGAGGCTTGACTGATTTGTCTATATACATATCCGATGGCAAAACTATATCCACCAGCTTCATCATATTCTTATCCTTGCTGTAGGCGACTGTAATCCCTGATACATCCGTTGATTTTTTGTAGGTAATATAATCCGGCTCACACTCTTCATAATACCCTTCACCTTTAACTGCTCTGGTAAGATAAATGTTATCTCCCTCAATTTCTGTAGACATAACATATATTCCATCCTTACTGTAGCTTTTTAGCTCCTTTCCGTATGGGTCCTCAATACACACCTTATATAACGGCATAATCACATCTGTTGTGACAGTGACAACCACATCCCCGGCATCGGCAACACCATATATCAAATCATTTCCCACAAAACCTAAAGCCAGGAATCTGTCATTATTATTTCCTGTTATGCTTGTCTGAATGTCATGCTCAAAATTGTAAATCGTCAAACCGGTAACCGCTTCCTCCTCAGCCTCATTTGGATACACTACAATTTTGCGGTTATCAGATACCATGTATTTATCTGACGGCAAACCTGTAACGATTGTATCCTGAGTCATATTAATCAAATTAACCCTAAAAATTGAACCATCCAACAGGTAATACATGTACTTTTCCCCATCATAATAGGTAAATCGCCCTACCTCCTGCTTCATTACATCAAAGGGTTCATTGCTCTGTATAAAACACAGCTCCTCCACGGTAGAAGCCTCGGCATCATAATAGTTCAGGGATATTCCATTCTTTCCCTCATGCTTACCTCTGTTAAAATAGCCAAAAACCACAAAATAAATATTACCATCGTCATCCAGTTCAGCGATATTAATATCAATATCAGTATTCTGATACCTGATATTTCCATAATTGCCCTGCTGCATATCAAATACACTTGTCAATTGTGAGGCAGTATAGTTGTAATACCACAGCTGCCCCTCCTTAACAAATGCAATCTTTTTATTTTCATCTGACGCTGCATATTCCGTTGCATTTATATCAGCAATTCCCATGGATATTGCATTTCTTTCTTTACTGATGAATTCCTGGTCAAATACACTCTCCAGATATCTGTCAAAGGCAAGAAGCTCAACCTTCTCTCTGTCTCCATCATATCTTACACTATAGTATTCCTCCACATTGTAATAGTGAGTGACACTATCCTCCTTAGTAGCAACCACATACGAAAACTGTATGACAGCATAATCTTTGTATCTCTGTTATAGTAGGTATAACCGCTGTAAGAGTAATAGGATTCATTCCGCCCCAGCTAATCATTTCATATGACGAATCAAGACTTACATGAGCCAAATCTTCATCTGCTCCTATACCTGTTGTATGCATATTTTCTTCAACAATATTGATATTCTCTTCGTCCCGTTCCTTTATAAAGGTTGTATTGTGAAACCTCGTGGCAAACTCTATAATCTCCCCTGCATGCTCGGTTTCAAGCTTAACAGTTCGAGTATAATATCTCGCCTTATTGCCATCTGCATCTGTAATGATAAATACAAATACATACTCTCGGTTCTGCTTTATATCCATTCGAAAGTTGACACTATACTTCCAATACCCATCATAAGGTTCACCTTCAGCCACCTCTCCCGTCTCAATCAGGGAATCTCCATTGACACTCCTAAGCTCATAGGAATAGCTCACACCATATTCCCCATCGTCATAAACAAGAATGTCCACACCGTTGTCCTCACTCATGGGAATAATTCCGTCTCTCATAAGTTTTGTTGACATAACCTGTGTATATCCCCTCATAAGGTTTACCGGCTGGTCTTTGTATTGGCAGAAGGCAATAGGAAGTACGGACTCTGTCATTTCTTTTGTGGCAGAGTCATAATTAGCATTATTAAGTCTATTTACTAAAAATGCTGTGCCCACCGCAACTGCGATGAACACAAGCATTTTTATTATCATCCTCGTTATTTTTCTAAACATTGTCTAAAAGAATTTTCTCCTTCTTTTATATCTGCTTCTTCTGATATAAAACTCATCACAAAGCATAATCTCTATCATATGCTTCAGGTTGTCATCAGAATCAGGGCACCCCACCCTGTCATATATTCTTCTGGCTATACCAAGCAATGTCTCTCTGTCCGGATACATAGCAAACATTGGACTGCCCTCGTATTCCAGTTTATCACATTCATCCTCTACAAGAACCATTATCAGTCTGGCTTTAGCGGGATAAAGCTGTAACAAATAATCTCTGTCCTCCATGAGTTCCTTCTCATCTACAAGCTGGAGCTCCGGTTGCATTAGTCTGAATCTTACTATATCGTCCATGCTGTCCTCACATTCATAATAGTTGTACTTTTACAAACAGACAATCAGAATGCCCTCCAGGTATCCGATTGTCTGTTTATAATAATATATGCTATTTGAAATTAACTGTGAGAATCTGTTCATTAATCACCAAATGAAATTCCTAAAAGCTTTGCGTTCTTTACAATGCTGTCATCAGGTGAAACATACTTCAGCTTACCTGCTGACTCCTCCATTGGAATAGCAGTAACCTCATTGTTTCTCATTACTACAAGCTTACCATAGTCCTCATTTTTAATTAATTCTGCACCCTTAGCACCAAAAAGACTTGATATTACCCTGTCGTAAGGCACAGGGCTTCCACCTCTCTGGGTGTGTCCCGGATTGGCTATTCTGATATCATATCCACTTTGCTCTTTAATTTTTGCAGCCACCTCATATGCTACAGATGGATATTTCTCTGCCGCTGCAGCAATTGCTGCCTTTCTTTCTTTCTTTGGAAGCTCTGCAACCTCCTTTGAAATTGCGCCCTCGGCAACAGCAAGAATAGAGAAGCCCTTTCCGGCCTTTGTTCTCTTATCCAACGCATCACAAACCTTCTTGATATCATAAGGAATCTCAGGAATAAGTATTACATCGGCTCCGGATGCTATTCCTGCATGAAGCGTTATCCAACCTACCTTATGTCCCATTATCTCCACTATAAAAATTCTGTTATGTGAAGCAGCTGTCGTATGAATACAATCTATGGCATGTGTGGCAATATCCACTGCACTCTGGAAACCAAATGTCATATCTGTTCCATATATGTCATTATCAATCGTTTTTGGAAGTCCAATGACATTAAGTCCCTCTTGATGAAGAAGGTTAGCTGTCTTCTGAGAGCCGTTTCCACCCAACACAACAAGGCAGTCAAGCTTAAGCTTCTTGTAGGTTTCCTTCATGGCCTTTACCTTGTCAAGTCCATCCTCGGTAGGAACACCCATCATTTTAAATGGCTGTCTGGAGCTTCCGAGAATCGTTCCACCCTGAGTTAAAATACCTGAGAAATCTTCTGCCTTAAGCTTTCTGTAATTACCATACATAAGTCCCTTGTATCCCTCAAGGAAACCATATACCTCGACATCATCATAAATGTTATAGAGCCCCTTGACAACTCCTCGCATTGTAGCGTTGAGTGCCTGACAATCTCCACCACTTGTCAACATACCAATTCGTTTCATAAGCGTTCCTCCTATAAAAATATCTAAATAGTAATTCTTCCCTCCAATGCACGTAGAAGCGTTACCTCATCTATACACTCCAAATCTCCTCCAACAGGAACTCCACTGGCGATTCTGCTGGTTTTTATGCCTGATGGCTTTACTAATTTGGATATGTACATAGCTGTTGCCTCCCCTTCCACACTGGAATTCGTTGCTATAATAAGCTCCTCAACATCCTCCACCGTCAATCGTGATATCAGTTCTCTCAGTTTAATATCATTAGCACCAACACCCATTGCAGGATTGATAACACCATGTAATACATGATATACACCTTGATACTGTCCGGTTCGCTCATAGGCAGCTAAATCTCTGGGCGTTTCCACCACCATAATGAGCTTGTGCTCACGATTGGCAGATGCACATATTGGACATATTTCTCTGTCAGTTATTGTATAGCAGGATTTACAGTATTTAATATTTTGTTTGGCATCTGTTATGGCCTCGGCAAGATTTTTTGCTCTATCCTCAGGCATGTTAATGATATAAAACGCCAAACGCTGAGCCGTCTTTCCCCCTATTCCGGGAAGTCTGGATAACTCATCTATCAATCTGTTAACCTGTCCTCCGTATATATCCATTAGAAAGGAAAGCCTCCTCCTAGGCCGCCGGTAATTTTGCCCATCTGTGCCTGCTGATCCTCATCCTGGAGTCTTATTGCCTCATTTACAGCAGCAATGATTAGATCCTCCAGCATTTCAATATCATCCTTATCTACAACCTCCTCATCCAGATGAAGCTCTGTAATCTCTTTCTTGCCATTAATCTTCACCTTCACTACTCCACCACCTGCTGTGGTCTCATACTCCTTTTCCTCAAGAGCCTTGGTAGTTTCCTCCATCTGCTTCTGCATCTTCTGTGCCTGCTTCATAAGGTTGTTCATGTTGCCCGGCATCATACCACCCGGAAAACCGCCTCTTCCTTTTGCCATTCTTACATCCTCCTATTTACTATAATCTATTTCAAAATTGACTTTACTCATATCAAACTCAGGAACTCTTGCCTCCCTTGCTTGGAGCTTTGTCTGCTTTCGAATGTCTATCCTGATGCTGCGTTCAAATATTTCCGATACCGCATCCTGTAATATTTCTCTATTGATATCCTTATCAAAATAATCTATTGCGTTTATATTATTCCTATCATCACTGGCAAATACCAACATAATACTGTCTTTGTTTTCTCCTATGTTGACCGCTGCCTTTTGCACATAATCTCTCATAGGCTTCATGAGCTTAGGAATCACACATTTCTTCCATGTACTATATATGCTCATCATCTCTTTGGCAGTTGCTTCGCCGTAAGCAGTCCTTAAATTATTGACAATCTGCTGCCCCTCTGCTGAAGTATTTTCTGCCTCGTCATTTCTTTCAGAGACATCTTTTAAACTCTGTGGTACTTCATTTGAGTTAACATAAACCACCTGCCCTGCCGGAATTCCCTTATCCAGCTTATCCTCAAGCTCCCTAATTCTTTCCTCTAAGGCAGCTGTCCCGGTTTGCATCTCAGGCTTGCACAGCTTAATAACAGTAACCTCAAGTAATATCCTTTTGTTGGTGGCATAACCAAGCTTACCCGCCGTCTCAGACAATATATTGATAAAGCTTATAAGGTAATCCTCAGACATATCCCTTCCAAGCTCAATAAGTCTCGGTATATTTTCCGAGGAAACATCTACCTTCATGTCTGAATCCATTTTAAGCATGAGTACATTTCTTACAAACCCTGTAAACTCATTGGTAAGTTGAGTTAAATCCTTTCCCTGCCATACAGCTTTGTCAATTATATCTACGGCAGTTCCCGGAGCTTTATTCTTAATTGCAGAAAATAACTCAATATATACCTCAATATCCACAGCACCTATCGTTTCGAGGACCTTATCATAGGTAAGCTCCTCTCCGAGGTTAAAGGCAATGCACTGATCAAGAATACTAAGGGCATCTCTCATGGAACCATCTGCCGCTTTGGCAACATAGGCAAGGGCATCCCTTGTGGCAGATATATTCTCTCTCTGAAGCAGTTCCTCCAATCTGTCGGTAATTGTCTCTATATCGATTCTACGGAAATCATATCTCTGACATCTCGACAATATGGTTATCGGAATCTTATGAGACTCCGTAGTGGCCAATATAAAAATTACATACGCCGGAGGCTCTTCAAGTGTCTTTAATAGAGCATTAAATGCCCCTATAGATAGCATATGCACCTCATCAATGATATAAACAAGATATTTTCCTGACTGCGGGGAATATTGAACCGCGTTATTTATCTGTCTTATATTATCCACACCATTGTTGGAAGCAGCATCAATCTCTATTACATTCATGGATGTCCCCGCCGCTATGGCCTTGCAGGTCTCGCATTCATTACAGGGGCTTCCATCCACGGGATGCTCGCAATTTACTGCCTTTGCCATAAGCTTGGCAATAGTGGTTTTTCCTGTTCCGCGGGTACCGCAGAAGAGATATGCATGCCCCACTCTCTCATGCTTTATTTGATTTTTAAGGGTGGTTACTATATGCTCCTGACCCTTTACCTCCTGAAATTCATCAGGACGCCATTTTCTATACAAAGCCATGTATGACATATGGCATTATCTCCTTACTTATATCTGAATCTGAATATCTGATCCAACATTCTTAGGGTTTTAAAGTTGCCCTTTGCCGTTATCTCACCTGACATGAAGCCCTTCTGAAAGGTCATCTTCCCTGCCAGAATATCTCTCATAAGCGAGCTGTCAGTTTTCAGCTTTACATCGCCATCCTGATCCTCACCATAGGCACAATCCAACTCTGTTCCTACCTTGATAATAAGATTTTTACCCAAATCCGGGAGAATAATAACGTATTTCGCTGAAAAATCCTTCTCCGGATAGAAATTTTCACAGAAGCCCTCAACTATATCATCCTCGTAGACCTTCTCAGCCTCCGGCTGGTCATCTCCCAGCATCTGTTTAAAGATTGCTGCCAGCTCCTCGATATCTTCCTTCTGCTTCTTAACATATCCATCGTCGGATACGAACTTTGAGAGCTGCTCACTCTCCTGTGGTGTGAGATTAATGTTTCTTTTTTTGATTATATTGTTCTTAACTGCAGTATTACTCGTTGGCAGAACTGCCAGCTTTTGATTTACACTTCTGTACAAATCCTCTGCCTTTTTCTCGATAAGTGACAGGTACGCCGAATTTCTTTCCAGTACCTCATGGCTGTCTACATAGGTAGCCAAGCCGTTTAGGGATATTCCACCCAATACATCCCATGCTTTTCTGAGGGACATTTCCACATCCTGCTCCCCATAGGCAGTTGCCACTACAACCGGCATCATATATAATGACGCAATCTTTTCCTTATCTCCATACAGCCAGCACATGTCTAAAAACTGCTGCATGAGACCGCCCATTCCGTACCACTCAAGGTTGGAAGCCAGAATGATACCGTCGCATTCCTTCAGGGTATTTGGAAGTGTGGCAATTCCTGATTTATCCTCATACATATTGTACCTTGTAACTGTAACTCTCAGTTCCTCCAGGACCTGTATCATTCTTTCAACTACAAACAATGTCGGGTCTTCAAGAAGTCCTCTTCCTCCATAGTACACATTAATCTTCAACGCCATCACCTCACCTAAAAATACCGTTTTTTTATCCTTAAGTACAAAAAGAATACATACACCAATACTATACCAAAAAGTGTATTCAAATTCAATAATTGGGTAAAATAAAAACGGAGAAGCAAATTCACAATGAAAATGCTTCTCCATTTCTCAAGAGAATTACCTTAATATCAAATACCGGAAGACAAGAATAAAGAGAACTATTCCATCCCTGCCTTCAATCTCAATTATCCGGCAAGGATATACTTATAGTTTTATTGTATGCTAATATTCTTAAATAATCAATATTTACAAGTGATTAAGATACATAAAACTCTTCGTTGGCAAATCCAACTATATCTCCTGAATGAACCTTGACAGGTTCTAATGCGGGAATCCGCCGATAATTGATATATGTTCCATTTGTAGAATTGCAATCCTCAAGAAAAACGTTGGAGTTTTCTTTATAGATGCAGGCATGCACCCTGCTGATTTGGGTGGTATTCAGACTATAACTTGAACTTTCCCTATCCCTTCCAATCGTCAGTATTCCGTCAGCCTCATTTATGTACAGCTCCGGCAATGCCCCATTCGTAAGTGGAATCAGCTTTTTAACCGGTTTATTCAGGTTATCCATTTTTTCTATGTCCGTTTCTGTATTACAGCCTGATTCAGTCTCATCTATATCGCCATAAATATTTTTCCTGAGCTTATCTGTACTATTTCCTACCATATCGAATTCCATATTTCCTTTTGCTGCAAATAACATATAGATACACACCACTGCTATAACAGCTATAGCAAATACAATATATTTCGAAAATCCAAAAATCATCAGAATGATTACGACATTTACAACCACTAATCCTAACACTATCGAGTATTTTTTTGCTTTAACCTTATGTTCTTCTATACCGCTATACTTTTCTTCTATATCTCTATATTCCGATGGTTTTTCTGCTTTGTTATTCTCAATATGTTTATCCATATTTTTTAAATATGTATTATTTTCCTCATACTCCAAATTTAATTGTCCTTCTAAATCAGAGTTAATGTTATCCGACATTTGGCAGATTCTTAGATTAAAGTCTTCCTCATTTACCCTTTCATGCAAATCATATAGCCTTGCTATGCCATCTCTGTCCCTTATATCAAACCGACTCATTATGTATTCCAGAAACGATCTTATTTGACTCCTTAAATTAACAGAATATCCCGGAACGCATATTAGCCTTAACTCTCTCTTCTCCGGTGAATAAAACATATACTCCGATGATAAAACAATATCATCCGGATTAATAAGATAATCTTCTACTGAAGCTGCACATCTACAGATTTGTTCAAGTAAAAGCCGGGTCATACTCCAGTCCGGTTTGCTCCTCATAAACAATCTGTCCAGAACATAAAACGAATTACTACAGTATCTCAGCCATACAATTCCATCTATTTCTCGTATTGAAGGCTTTATTAATCCTGTAATATTATTTTCCCCAAGCATAGTAACCTGATAGCTTATTCCATTCTTAGAAAGCTCCCTTATATATCCAAGCTTTACATCCAAATAATTATCAATCCCCTTACTCCCATAGTACATCTCCATATAATTGCCACCTCCTTAATCTATCTACAGCCTTGTCCTCTAGACTAAACCCAAGCTGTCCGGCAACAGGATTAATTCTATTCCATATACCATCATCCCTGGTGGAAACCTTCAGCTCAATTATTCCCTGTTCTTGTTCTACAGCCATCAGTTGGGCTGCCGACAGACCACTTTCCCCGGAATATATGTGTTCAAAATAATTATTTATATTCTCCGAATCATCCCTAAAATCACAGGAGAATAAATTTACATACGCCTTTCCTCTTATTACGCCTTCATTAATGCCTTTAATAAATACGCCAATAAACATACATACTATAAACAAAAAAATGGGAGCTACCAGACAAAGCTCCACAGTAGCACTTCCCTTATTCTTTATTCCATTGTACATCTTATACATCCCCCCAGACCTTTTACCTCCGACAGCCTAACTCTGTATACTGTCGCTTTCAATCCAACACACTCCATAGTTGAATGATATTTCTCGCCGTCAACCGTTACATAGCATATACCTGTCACACTGTCACCACAATATTCACAGGGTTCATAGCCCTCCTCAATTGCCCTTTCCATACCGGATGCTCTAAATGTTTTCTCTAGATAGGAACAGCTTCTCGAATAATGATATGCCTCTCTGTTAGGCGTAACATACACATATATTTCATCTGTATCAAACTCCCGCTCTGCAATTTCAGCTCCTGTATAGGCCATTTGCCTTATATAAATATCCTTCGTTTTCTCCAATCTCGGTAAAAATGGTAAATCTATATATAAGGTATATCTTGCCTGTAAAGTAATATAGCCATCATCATCCACGGGCCTTGTGCCCCAAAAGGTTACACCCTCAACTCCATTTTCAACATAATTCTCCAATAATTCTTCATCATCAACATAGGAACAAAATTTTATATATGGTATCACCTCTACATGATTATTTATATAAGCGTATTCCGCCATATATTCAGAGGTCTCAACCAAAGCCTCATATACGATATTATCAGCCATTACACATTCTCCAACCTTGTATAATGTAAGCATGGATACCAGAAAAACAGGTATAATTAATGTTGCTTCAATTACAGCACTTCCTTTGTTTTCCCTAAGCATATTTTTACTCCTTTATAATCTGTGCTAATATCCTCTGATCCCGCCGAAATGCACCTGGAGAGGATTTTGATACTTTTACACCGAAGAAGCAGAGAATATTAGCACAGTCCATAATTCAATATCCCGTTTTAATTTCACATGAACAATCATAATTTTTATAAGTAACAGCTATATCTGCCACAAGTGCCGTTGCAGCATTTACACCTCTAAAGCTCTCGTCTGATTGTCTTGCATTCAATTCCATCAAGTCCAACATCCTGTAATAGACCAAATCCATACGGGTAGACATAAGTATCATAAGATAATCCTCATAGCATAATCCATTATCATCATCTTTGCCACCGTCATATATACTTTCTCTGATATCGTATATATCAGTAATCCAATTTTCATCATTTTTGAAGAAAGAGAGTCTGTTACCGTGAAGCAGACTTCTTACCTCTGCAATCGCTTCAATATATGACCAGCACCCGGCTATCAGATACCTGATTACCCTCTCAGGAAGTTTTGAAACCTCTGCCAATGGTACAGATATTCCCATTATTTCTGACATTCTTGCTTTATCCGTAATAAGATAGGCATAATTTACAGGCAGTCTGATTTCTATAATATCCTTCACCACATTAGATATATTGCTCCAATCATTA
>JBJENB010000196.1:0-4510 GCA_051879975.1 Wujia sp. | reverse complement strand
TTTCTTTGAGGATGTATGCACCGTAAATGAGGTATTGTCAATAGCTCAGCGATTTGCAGTAGCTAAGATGCTTAAGGAAAATAACACATACCTTGAGGTTGCGAAGAAGACCGGGGCCTCAACAGCAACCATAAGCAGAGTGAATCGCTCTCTTAATTATGGCAATGATGGATATGACATGGTATTTGCCAGATTGAAGAAGGATGACAAGTAAACATTATGTCATCGTATGACGATATAAAGGATGGAGGAAATTTCTTCCATCTTTTATTTTGCCCTTCCTAATGAGTAGACTGATTAATCGCCGCAAAGCAGATTTGCGTGCTGATACATATTATACGAGGAGGGAAAACGATGACAATCAATTCAGGAACTGTTGGTATGCTGGCTAAGGCTCAAAGTAAGATTACGCATACCACAAACAGGGAAACACTGTCCACCAATTTGGCTACAGGTGAAAAAAGTTATTCAAAGGATTCATTTTCAGCTACATATGAGATGGCGACTGCCGGATATGACCGGGAACAGCCACAATACAGTCAAAATGTGCGAGACAAGCTGGATGTTCTTCAAAGGAATGAAAGCTCGGAGCTTATTAAGCAGTTGAGAGCATATCTGTTGAATTTCAGAAATCGCCTGAGCATGATGATAGGCAGGAGAAGGTTTATAGGAGGTGAAAATACACTTGATTTGACTGAAACCGGAGGAGCCGGCTTCAGCCTATGGAGAAAGGTGGAGTATACATCTTACACATATACCGAGGAAGCATCCATGGATTTCCAAACCACGGGTAAGGTAATTACCGGAGATGGGAGAACCATAGAATTTGAGATGCAGGTCAATATGTCCAGAGAGTATGTAGAAACCTCTGAAAGCATAACCAGGAGTGTTGAGGCAATCATGACCGATCCGTTGGTAATCAGTCTGTCCTCAAATCCTATAGCTGTCAGTGATCAGAAATGGAGCTTTGACATAGACGGAGATGGCAGGATGGATAATATATCTATGCTGTCTAAGGGAGCAGGATATCTGGTGTATGACAAAAATGAAGACGGTGTAATCAATGATGGCTCAGAGCTGTTTGGTACCAGGAGTGGAAATGGCTTTGCTGACCTTGCTGCATATGATGAGGATGGAAATGGATGGATTGATGAGGCAGATTCCATTTATAAAAAGCTATCAGTGTGGGTCAAGGACGATGGGGGTAGTGACAAGCTGATCAGTTTAAAGTCGGCCAATGTTGGTGCCATATATCTGGGGAGTATGGCAACCGATTATGCAATGAAGTCGGATTATGATAATACCTATAATGCACAGCTTAGAAGATCAGGAATGTACCTTACAGAGGACGGACAGGCCAGAAGTGTAGAACAATTAGACATGGTTACAGCCTTAATTAGTTAACATAATACACACAAAGGAATATATATGTTAATTTAAACCTTTACATGTGGTTTTAAATACTATATAATCCATTATAGGAGTGTGTTGTTATGAAACTAGAAAAGGATGAAATTAAGAAACAAATTAGAGAACTGATTAACCAGGGACATATTGCCCCTGAGGATATTCCTTCCATTGAGCTTTATATGGACCAGGTTACAACCTTTATGGATAAATACCTGTCCGGTTATAAGCGAAATGAGGATGATAAGACCCTTACCAAAACAATGATTAATAATTATACGAAGAATGATCTGCTTCCGCCACCCGATAAGAAGAAGTATGGCAAGGATCATATTATAATATTAATCTATATATACTATCTAAAGAACATTATTTCCATTGGGGATATACAGACTCTGCTTCAGCCCCTGCTTGAGGGGTATTATGATAAGGAGGGAAACAATACCTCGTTGGAAAAAATGTATCAATATCTCTTTAAGCTTGAGCAAAAGCAGTATTTTGATACGGAAAACAGTATTATCAAATCCTATGAGCTGGCATTTGGTAAGGAGCTGGATACTGATGATGAATTGTTGAGAAATCTTTGCTTTATATCATTAATGGGCTATGATATGTTTATGAAGAAAAAGCTTATTGAGAGAATGGTAGATGATATTGCAAAGGAACGCGAGGCTAAAGCCAATGCAGACACAGCTGCAGCG
The DNA here is from genome assembly GCA_051879975.1 of Wujia sp. Classification (GTDB taxonomy): domain Bacteria; phylum Bacillota; class Clostridia; order Lachnospirales; family Lachnospiraceae; genus Coprococcus_C. The sequence goes on along the minus strand of JBJENB010000196.1, from coordinate 2,402 downwards.
AAGAAGGATAAGACCTCAAAGGATAAGGCGTCGAAGGATAAGACCTCGAAGGATAAGGCTAATTAAGTCTATAAGCATTTATTGTCAAATGATAAGACCCGGCAGTTTATACTGCCGGGTCTTCGTTGTCTGAATTCTCATCCGGAATGTCTTTTACTTCTACTGTAAGAATGACACGCTCAATTCGGTTCTTGACAACCTTAGTGACGAGAATACTGATATTATCGGAAGCTGCCACATCCCCCTCATCAGGCAATCGGTCAAGTAGCTCTATTACCAGGCCTCCCAAGGAGTCATAATCATTGGAATGAAGCTCTGTTCCTATGGCGTCATTTAAATCATCAAGCTTAATGGAAGCATCAATATCATATTGATTATCCGATAGCTTCTTGATATTTTCATTTTCATCCTCGTCATACTCATCCCGTATTTCACCAACAATTTCTTCAATCAAATCCTCCATGGTGATGATGCCCGATGCAACACCATATTCATCCAGTACAACAGCAAGAGTGACAGATGATATTTTCATGTCGGCGAATATCTGGCTTGTCCTCTGATATTCGTGAACAAATAAAGGCTTTCTCAATATATCCCGTAGAGTAAAATTAGCTAAACCGTTTTTCTCTCTGAAGAAAAACAAATCCTTAAGATATAGCAGACCGATGATATTCTCCCGGGTCTCTTCATATATTGGAATACGTGAATAGGTTTCCGATAAAAAAATGCTAACCAACTCATCATAGGTTGAATTTACGTCTGCAAGAACTACATCTGCTCTTGGTATCATAATATCCTTGGCAAGGGCATCTCCGAAATCAACCACATTGGAAATCATAAACTTTTCTTCCTCTTCCAGAACACCCTCTTCGTGGCTTACATCAAATATGGTTCTAAGCTCAGATTCCGTTATGACCTCTGATTTTGCGTCGGGGTCAATGTGCAGCAACTTAAAAATGATTCCTGTAATTAAATTAAGCAACCACACAAAAGGTGTAAATATAACCATCAGCCAGGAAATAGGATATACAAATGCCATGGACAGCTGAGTGGAATACTTGTTGGCAAGGGTCTTGGGTGTGACCTCACCAAATATAAGAACAAGAAGCGTAAGTATTCCGGTAGCTGCACCTATAAATTTACTTCCAAAAACTACTGTACAAAAGGTGGTGGTAAGAGCAGAGGCCGCAATGTTGACGATATTGTTTCCGATAAGTATTGTGCTCAGCAGCTTAGAAGGACTGTCAGTAATCTGCAGAACCTTCAATGCTCTTTTGCTTCCTTCGTCAGCCAGACTTCTGAGTCGAAGCTTATTAACTGTTGTCAGTGCTGTTTCAGCTGACGAGAAAAAGGATGAAAGCATGAGTAGTATAACAATTACAATAATTTGTATGGGACTCGAGTCCAAAAAATCATCTCCTAGATTAACAATAATTTCTATTTATTGTATATAGATTAAAGTTGTGTGTCAAGGAGTAAGGCAGAAATAGAAAAAATAATAAATAAAAACTATTGACATATATTAGTTTGTGTGATAAATTATCCTAGTATTTTGAAAAAGCAGAGTATCCACTCTCACCTTAGCGCATGAAGGCGACTCGGGTTAATAGCACGATATTGAATTATTGTAGCATTGCGTGGATAGTTTGTCTATCCATTTTTTTATTTCGGAGGTGTATATTATTAGCGATTTAATGATTAACGAGCAGATAAGAGACAAGGAAGTGCGTGTCATCAGCGAGGATGGCGAGCAGCTGGGCATTATGTCCTCTAAGGAGGCACTTAAGCTGGCGGAGGAAGCAGGGGTTGATTTAATCAAGATAGCGCCTACAGCCAAGCCACCTGTATGCAAGATTATGGACTTCGGAAAATATCGCTATGAGCAGACTCGTAGAGAGAAGGAAGCAAAGAAGAAGCAGAAGACCATAGAGGTTAAGGAAGTTAGATTATCACCTAATATTGACACCAATGATCTTAATACTAAGGTAAATATGGCAAGAAAGTTCCTTACTAAGGGAGACAAGGTTAAGGTCACACTTAGATTCAGAGGAAGAGAGCTTGCTCATGTAAACACCAGTAAGGCAATACTTGACCAGTTTGCCGAGTTACTTTCGGATTGTGCCGTGATTGAGAAGCCGGCAAAGTTTGAGGGTAGAAGTATGATAATGTTTTTAGCTGAAAAACGTTAAATTATTTATATATTATGGATATAGTTAAGGAGGATTAGATATGCCAAAGTTAAAGACTAAGAAGGCAGCAGCAAAGCGCTTTAAGAAGACAGGAACAGGTGAGTTAAAGAGAAATAAGGCTTACAAGAGCCACATTCTTACTAAGAAGTCAGCTAAGAGAAAGAGAAATCTCAGAAAAGCAACTATGACTGATGCTACTAACAGCAAGGTTAT
>JBJENB010000195.1:0-4601 GCA_051879975.1 Wujia sp. | reverse complement strand
GAGACTCTATCCTGCAAGTATTACTAAGATTCTGACAGCTCTTGTTGCCATCGAAAATGGAGATCTGACTTCTACCATAACCATGTCTCATGATTCCGTATATGGCATAGAACCGGGTAGCTCTCATATCGGACTTGATGAGGGTGAGCAAATCAATTTTGAAGATGCATTATATGCCATGATGCTTGTATCTGCAAATGAAGCTGCATGGGCAATTGCAGAGCATGTAGGCGGAAGCTTAAGTCATTTTTGTGAAATGATGAATGAGCGTGCCAAGGAGCTAGGCTGTACCGACACCCATTTTGTCAATGCAAACGGTCTGCATGATGATGAGCATTACACCTGCGCCTATGACATGGCGCTTATTGCAAGGGAAGCAATTAAAAACGAGGAATTTATTAAACTTACCTCCACCATGTCCCACACTATTCCTGCAACCAACAAGAATGAGCAGCGTGATATTTATCAGGATAACAGAATGCTTAAATCTAGCACCGACTATTACTATCAATATTGTCTGGGCGGCAAAACCGGATTTACCAATGAAGCGGGAGGAACGCTGGTAACCTGGGCGCAAAAGGATGACATGAAGTTAATATGTGTTGTTATGCACTCCAATTCAAATGCAAGCAATTATCTTGATTCTGCAGCATTATATGATTATTGTTTTAACAATTTTAAGGAGGTAAAGCCTCTTGAAGGCCATTCGTTTTCTGATAGTGACCTTGAATCCGCTGAAAAATATCTTGATGACTATTATGGTGGTGAAAATCTGGGAACACTTGAGCTTTCCGTTGATCAGTCTGTCAAATTTACCGTCCCGAATGGGGTTAACACAAATAACCTCAAGATAGAATTTAAGCTATCCACCGACAAGTTACAGGAATGGATAATTGGCACAATAATTGTAGGTGATGATACAACAACCTATATTGAAACTCCTGTCAGATTTTCCGGCTATATTGACTCAAATAATGAAGAGGTTGTTGCAGCGGCAATTGCAGAAGGAATTATTGAGGAACCTAAATCAAAGAAAAAAAGTAATGTATTGCCGATAATATTAGTGATAATACTTGTACTAGGTGCCACTGTAGCAGGTCTGTACATTAGAATACAATATGTAAACAAGCAACGAGAGGAATACAAAAAGAAAAGAGACGAAGCGCGTAAAAATAAACGCTCGTTCTAGGAAGGAACCAAAATGGATAGTCAGCCAAAAACTAAAATGGATATTATTCAGGAAGCTAACAAGGAAATGTTAGATTATTTTAACAAAACCTTTTTTGAGCAGCTGGAGGAAATACAGTCTCTTAAAACTCAAGTTTTTGAAATTGATATCAAGATTGAGGAATATGAAAAGACCCGAAACATATATGCATTTAAATCCTCATCAAAGAAAAGTGTCTTTTCTCCAATGAATACAGACAATATTGAGGATGAGAGAAGCCAGATAATAGACAGCCAGATTAAGGACTTAAAGGATGTTAAGATAACCTCAATTAATAAAATTAAAGCGCTTGAGTTATCCATTAATCAACTAAAGAAAAGATTAAAAACCCTAAATGAAGCAAGCTCAGCTATAGAAGATTTTAAAGAAACCTTTCCTGAGGAAGAAATTGCAGGAACCTCCGAAGCAAAGGAAGACTTTGAATTTATTGAGGACGATACTGCCACTTTAGAATCCGCACATGGCTATAACATTCTTATGCAAGAGGCATTTAACAATACTTATCTTGCTACGCTTCTTGATAAACGTGTTAAGGACGGAATTGCGAGTATTAATCATAAGCTGGATATGTTATCATACCTATTTACTACGGATGTACCAAGAGCAAAGCTAACCATTAAGGAAATTAAACAAAGCTCCGAGCATATTTTGTCAGCACTTGATGACATTCATAATTACCTTGACGAGAACATTGATACCTCGAAACCAATTTGGAGTCTGCTTGATGATTATATCATGCAAATCCGGGAAGCACATCCGGAGTGTCTTGTTGAAGTCAATATTGAGTGCAATGACTATGACATAAATCTGCATCCGATATTTACTATAAATCTAATAAAACTTTTAGACATTTTCTTTGACAATGCGTTTAAACATTCCAATGCCAATTGCATTACATTTAGAGCAGGTATCAGTCAAAATGTAATAGATGTTGTCATTCAAGATAACGGCATCGGAATAGCTTCAAACTACCTGGAGCAAAGTCCTTGGTATAGCAGCTTACATAAAGCCCATGAAACGATTTACTTATTAAATGGCAGCTTGGACATTACAGGTGATTTAATGGGCGGAACAAAAATTAGATTTAATTTCCCTGTTAAGGGTTAAATACATTAACAACTCGGAGGATTACTATGAAGAACAAAATTGTTGAATTAATTGAAGCAAACGTGAAAGGGCTCTCTTCAGAAGAGATAGCAGGATTAATTGAGATTCCACCAAAACCTGAATTGGGTGACTATGCTTTCCCCTGCTTTAGATTAGCTAAATCAATGCACAAGGCTCCACAAATGATAGCCGAAGAAATTAAAAATGCCATCGGTGATGTTACTTTTCTTGATGATATTGTAGTTCAGGGTGCATACCTGAACTTCTTCATAAACAAGGAAACCTTTGTAAAATCTATGGTTGAAGCCTCAATGAAGGAAGACTTTGGCGGTTCAACGATAGGAGAAGGTCAAACTATCTGTATTGACTACTCCTCTCCTAACGTTGCCAAGAACTTTCATGTGGGACATCTTAGGACCACAATTATTGGAAACTCTCTTTACAAGATTTATTCTAAGCTGGGTTATAAGGTTATCCGAATCAATCATTTGGGAGATTGGGGAACCCAGTTTGGAAAACTCATTGTAGCCTATAAGGCATGGGGTGATGAGGAAACAGTTAAAAGAGATGGCGTCGGGGAGCTTATGCGCCTTTACGTTAAGTTCCATGAGGAAGCTGAGAAGAACCCTGAATTAAACGATGAGGCAAGAGCCTGGTTTGCCAAAATGGAGCATGGTGATGAAGAAGCCCTTAAAATATGGCAATGGTTTAAGGACATAAGTCTGATTGAATATAAAAGAACCTATGATTTATTAGGCATGGATTTTGATTATTATCTGGGCGAAAGCTTCTACCGCGATAAGACAGATGATGTAGTCAATCGTCTTGCCTCTGCCAATCTGCTGACAGAGAGTGAAGGAGCTAAGATTGTTGACCTGTCAGAGTACGATATGGCACCATGTCTTATATTAAAGAATGATGGAAGCTCAATCTATGCAACAAGAGATCTTGCAGCTATCTTCTATCGTAAAGAGACCTATAATTTTGTAAAATGTCTTTATGTTACCGGTCAGGAACAGAAGCTACATTTTTCACAGGTATTTAAGGTAGTCGAGCTTCTTGGAAATGATTGGGCTAAGGATCAGCTTGTCCATATTCCTTATGGTCTTGTAAGTCTTGAGGGTGCAAAGCTCTCTACCAGAAGCGGAAACATTATCTATGCTGAAGATATACTCCTTGAGGCTATATCAAAGATAAAAGAGATAATTGAGGAGAAGAATCCTAACATTCCTGATAAGGATGAAGCTGCCAAGAAAATCGGAGTAGGTGCTGTATTATTTAATGACTTATATAACCAAAGAATAAAGGATGTTTCCTTCAAATGGGAGAAGCTTCTTAATTTTGATGGTGAAACCGGACCTTACGTTCAATACACCTATGCACGATGTGCAAGCATTCTTCGAAAGGTTGAAAACTATAATCCATCCGAAGCAATTGACTATTCTCTTATAACAGACCCGGAATCTATGGACCTATTAAAAGAAATATCAAGATTTCCTAAGGTTGTACTGGATGCCTCTGAAAAATATGAACCGTCTATCGTTGCCAGATTCTCTGTTGATGTTGCCCAGGCATTTAACAAGTTCTACAATGCCAACAGAATAAATGTTGAGGACGAAGCCACCAGAAATTCAAGAGTAACACTTGTATATATTACTAAAAAGCTTATCAAGGATTCCCTTCTGCTTCTGGGAATCGATTGTCCTGAACAAATGTAAAAATATAAAGCGAAGCATTATGGTTTGTATATTGCTTCGCTTTGCTTTTTTATAAAAATTTAATTCCTATTTTCTGCAATTTCTTCTATTGAAAGATTCATACTGTAAAACGCCTCGATTTTTCCTTTAATTTTTCCTTTTGCTATTCCCTGCTCAATTAATCCCTGACTGACCTCCATTTATAAAAAAATGATTGAAATAAGTTGGCTGCAATAATGTTATTTGGGCTAGTTGTCCACATAGTTTATTCATTAAACTATATATGTGTGGATTTTCTATTTAAACTATATGTTGTGGTATTCTATGATAAAACCATTATATATTGTGTTTTTAACTTGTTTTTTCTTTTATAAATATGTATATAAATATATGATCTAAATAAGAATCAAAAGTTATCCACAAATTGTTTATAACATTGTGGATAAAATGATATTTATTTATCTTATTATATTATGTTTCACGTGAAACAAAAGTTTATTTTTAAATATCATTGATTTTATTTTATATAATATAAAGTTAATAATATTCAAAATGTTTCACATGAAACT
>JBJENB010000194.1:0-4617 GCA_051879975.1 Wujia sp. | reverse complement strand
AATCCAGCAGGGCGTTTTTGTCGGAAAAGACAATGGCGCCCAGTTTCTTCCGCTGGAGAACGCCGCCCTCCACCGTTCCGGGGAAGCGGGCCTCGATGGCAGCCAGCAGGGAAGAGTCCGAGACCAGGAGCTGGTGATAGATCTCGTCGCAGTCCAAAACCAAGCCGCCTAAGTCAAGCATATTCTGGATAATAATCTATCTCTTATTTGGGCAAACGATTATTTCTATGGGATGTGTGGATACACAACTAAGGAATACAGTGAAGCTTTCGGCAAAAATACACTTTCAATAGTTTATGGTGAAGATTTGGCAACAGTTATAGATGCCCTGGCGGATTTAACCGAGGACATGAATTCCAAGATTGTTAATTTCCGAATCAAATGCGCTGACAACAGTATCAAATGGGTGAATGCTGTCTTCGCCCGTTCCGGAGAGACCGAAAAGGGGTTCCCGGTTGTCAACCTTGTTATGTCCGATATCACAAATCTCAAAATTGCAGAGATGAAGGCAACCTTGGAGGAACAGAAATATCTGATTATAGCTGATATATCAGAGGAGCTCCCTTATGAGTACGATATTGCAGAGGATGTGGTTACATTTGCTGAAAAGTTCAACCATATATTTGAAGGCGATTCAATTATTGCCCAGCCGGCAGTCAACATGGTTAAATCAGCCCTTGTATCCTATGATACCAAAGATGCCATTATTGAACTGTTTCAGCTTGCCGCTCAGGGCGTAGAATACCACTCAACAGAATTCAAGCTCAACACAAAAAACAGCGGTTATCAATGGTATTTTTCAACCTGCTCTACCATCTTTGATGAGGAGGGTAATCCAATAAGAGTTGTAGGTCTTCTTAGAAATATTCATGCCCAGAAGATAGAGCAGCAAAATCTGCTACAAAAGGCAGAAACGGATTTAATGACGGGTCTGCTCAACAAGGCAACCACCGAAAGCAGAATAAAATCAAGTCTTAGAGAGCTCAATGGCAACAGCTATAATGTCCTTATGCTGGTGGATATTGATGACTTCAAGAAGATAAATGATACTTATGGTCATCTTAAGGGTGATGACGTAATAATAGATATAGCAAAGGCACTCAAGGAGTATTCCGGCGAATACGGATTAGCAGGGCGTCTTGGTGGCGATGAATTTTGCCTCTTCCTCAGCAATGTACTTGATACACAACTGGCATGTGAAAAGGCCACCTTTATTGCAGATAAGCTTCGTACCTTATATCCCGGTGGAGATGATTGTTGCAAGGTTACCCTGAGTATCGGTATTGCTGCAACCAACGAGCAGATACCTTACAGTGTGCTCCTTGAAAATGCTGATACTGCTCTGTACCAGGCTAAGCTTAACGGAAAGAACTGTTATTTCTGCTATGCAGAGGATATGGAGCGTGCGAAGTACGAAAATGACCGCTCACAGCCTATCCAGAAATCCAAGGATAATTTGGACAGTACGATAGCGCAGGATTTACTCAATTCACTTTTTACAAGCACCAATACCTATTCAGCCATCGAAAATGCTTTGGCTCAGGTAGGTCAAGCCTACAATCTGGACAAGATAAACATTTGGGAATACTCCTTCAACAAGAATTTTGTGGACTGCACCCACCAGTGGTGTCGTGAAGGTATAAGAAATGACCGCAATATCAAGCAGCATACCCCGTCCGCCATATTTGAGGAGCTGGATTCAATGAGTACTGATGGTTTTATGTACTCATCTGACACAACGCTCATAAAGCTTAATTCTTCAAGCATGAATCCTAACTCTGAGGGTGTCAAAAGACTGGTTCAGTCCCAGATTACTCAAAACGGCAAGGTCATAGGATATATTAGCATATATTCAATGAATCATGATACAACCTGGAACTCAGCTGAGCTTACCAACTTTAAGATGATATTCCGTATTATCGGCGAAGCGGTTTGTGCAAAACAAAATCAGCGCAATATGTCTCTTTTAAGAGAAGATACCATCAAAGCCTTTGATATCATTTCAAATCCTATGATTGTTGTTGACAGGGATAATTTTGATATCATGTATTTCAACGATATAGCTACGGATTACTATCCAAATCTGTCCCTCAACAGCAAATGTTATTCCAGCATGTATCAGGAAGACTCCCCTTGCAGGGATTGTCCGATACATAGATTGAACAATGATAATTCTGTGAGCTGTTCAAAAATTGCCAAAGAGTTAGATGAAACCATAGACGAGAAGCTTACAACCATTAAGTGGAACACCGGAAGCAATAATTTCCTCATATCCGCTACCCCACATAAGGAAACCAAGTCCGAGCGACTTAAGAAAGAGCTTGAACACAACATTTCCGTTGAGAAGCGTATTGCTGAGGCATCCTACCGGGATATCATCACGGGCTTTGGAAACTTTGAGAAGTTTAAGGTTGATGCCCAGGATATATTGAACAATAACCCAAATCAGGATTTTGTAATGTTCTACTTTAATATTAAGAACTTCAAATATATAAATGAAACCTACGGACATACTGTAGGAGACAGAACACTGAAGGCTGTAGCTGAGGTAATCAACAAATATCTGAATGAGGGCGAGTGCTTCTCCCGTGTCATAAGCGATACCTATATTATGTTGATTCATTCTAACGGCAAGGATAACTTCATGGATATATTCAACAACATCCGAAATGAGGTTCACGATGCCTGCAGGGTTATTCAGGATAGATTTGTTGTGGACTTTATCACGGGAATCCTCATCATAGATGAGACAATGCATTCCTACGACATTAACAGACTTGTGGACAGAGCCATGATGGCAGGTAAGTCCATCGACCTTACCAAGGGTATCTCCTATGCATTTTATGATGACGAGTATCACAAGCAGGTGCTTAACGAGGCTCAGATTGAAAACAGCACTCACGGTGCCCTTGAAAACAATGAATTCTGTGCCTATGTTCAGCCTAAGTATGACATTCTTGACAACACACTTATCGGAGGCGAGCTTCTGGTCAGATGGCTGTCACCATCCAAGGGCTTCCTTGAGCCGGCCGCTTTCATTCCTTCCTTTGAGAAGAATGGTTTTATCTACCAGATAGACTGCTTTATGATTGAGGAGGCATGTAAATCCTTACGTAAATATCTTGACTCAGATATCTATGTATTGCCATTTTCCGTCAACCTGTCTCGAATAACTCTTGCACATCCTGATTTCCTCTCAAGGGTACAGGAAATTGTGGAGAAATACTATATTCCTCATCACTACATCGAATTCGAAATTACTGAGAGTATTTTCTCTGAGGATTATGACCAGATGATAGATGTATTGAATAAGCTGAAATCTATGGATTACATTATCAATATGGATGACTTCGGAACCGGTTATTCATCCCTTACACTGCTCAAGGACCTGCCTATTGACATCATAAAGCTTGATCATGATTTCCTTGCAAGATCAGCTGCTAACGACAAAAATGCTACCAGCATACTCAGAAGCATCATAGAGATGGCGCATGCACTTGATATAAAAGTTGTCAGCGAAGGTATTGAAAATGTAGAACAGCTGGAAATGTTAAAATCCATCAATTGTGAGATTGGTCAGGGCTTCCTATTTGCCAAGCCAATGCCTATTGAGGATTATAATGTGTTAATCAAAAACTATTCTGCACATTAACACAGGCCAATATTTTGTAGAATTTTTGACAATTTACTATTGACACAAACATATCTTTTTGCTATTCTATGATGTGCGTGCGTGACTGTACGATTGTTAATATTCGCAATGGTCCGATGTATCTGGTGGTGTGGGTGCGTCGTTCGTGTCTTGACTGTGGCGATGATTATATAACTTATAAATTAATCATTTTATTATGGAGGTGTCTGATTTGGCTAATATCAAATCTGCAAAGAAGAGAATTCTTGTAATCGAAACTAAGACTTTAAGAAACAAAATGATCAAGTCTAAGATTAAGACTATGATTAAGAACGTTGAGACTGCTGTTGCTAATGGTGACAAGGCTGCTGCAGAGGCTGCTCTTAAGACTGCTACTTCTGAGATAAGCAAGGCTGCTTCTAAGGGTGTTTACCATAAGAATAATGCTTCAAGAAAGGTTTCTCGTTTAACAGTTCTTGTAAACAAGATGGCTTAATTTTATTTCATAAAAGAAAGCGGACAGGTCCGCTACATAAAAGAACCAAAAGCTTAGGATATATCTTCCATGCTTTTGGTTCTTTTTTATATTATTCCTTTTTCAATTATTTCGCTTTTATTTTTGTCTGTAACAATTCTACTATAAGGAGCTCCACCGCAACCTTATCCGAATGCTTTCCTGTCTTGATATGGGTATCTGCCTCCTGGCATCTGTTCACACAGGCAAGAAGCTCCTGATAGGTATATCCCTCACAAAAGGCAACATATTTTTTGACTGCAAATGGAGGGACCTTAATAGCCGCTGCGAGCTGTCCTGTGTTCATCCCATCATTTAACGCAAGCTTTGTCTTCAGCAGAATATCAAACTGTCTGGTAATAAGGTATAATATTCTCATGGAAGGTTCTCTGAGTAGCAACAAATCATTATACATGTCCAAGGCCTGCTTCTTAGCCCTTCTGGACAAAGCATCCATCATGTCAAATATTTT
>JBJENB010000193.1:0-4637 GCA_051879975.1 Wujia sp. | reverse complement strand
ATTTATGAATATGATGAGAAGCTTCACGAAAAAACCTTGCTGGAAATTGGAAGAGAGGAAGGAAGAGAAGAAGGAAGAGAAGAAGGCATTGAAGAAGGTAGACAGGAAGGAATAAGAGGTACAGTTGCAATCCTAAAGAAATTGGGACTGTCTCCAGATAAGATTAAGGAACAGATTGCTGAAACATATAATCTCAGCGAGCAGGAGGCAGAACAATTCTTGAAACAGAATGTATGATTAAATAGGTGGTACACTCATGCTTGGAAGAAAGAAAATAAAGAAAATAACATTTGACGATGAAAAGCTTCGACCTGTATTAAGATGTAGTATCTGTACAGGAGAGAAGGTTGCAGGATTTAAGAATATTCATACTGGAAAGTTTGAGGACATCATGCTGATTAGGGATGAAAAGGACCTTGATAAATTTATGAAAATGTATGGTATTTCAACCATTAGTAAAGAATATTAAGAAAAAACATATATAGATAATGATAATAAAGGAGGTAGCACAGTGAAACCGGAACAAATCATTAAAGAAGCGTCTGAGCTAAAGAACACAATTGTTGAGAACAGAAGGTACCTTCACGCCCATCCGGGTACAGGCTTTGATATTGAGGAAACCTTTGAATATGTAAAAACAGAATTAGAAAAAATGGGATATAAGCCTGAAAAGTGTGGCAAGGCAGGAATTGTTGCACTGGCAGGAGGTAAGAAGCCGGGAAAGGTATTTTTAATTCGTGGTGATATGGATGCTTTGCCAATCAGAGAGGAGTCAGGTGTGGAATTTGCATCTGAAAATGGTCGTATGCATGCTTGTGGACATGATATGCATACTGCCATGCTGCTTGGTGCGGCGCGTATTTTAAAACAGCATGAGGATGAAATAGAAGGAACAATTAAATTGATGTTTCAGCCTGCAGAAGAGATTTTTGAAGGTTCACATGACATGATTCAAGCCGGACTGCTTAAAAATCCTGATGTTGATGGGGCGCTTATGATTCATGTTATGGCCGGAATGCCGTTTCCTGCCGGTACGGTTGTTGTATCTGCTTCGGGTGTAAGTGCTCCGGCGGCGGATTATTTTGAAATAAAGGTAAAGGGCAAGGGATGTCATGGCTCCATGCCTAATACTGGTATTGACCCGCTTACAGCAGCTGCACACATTTTGATTGCCCTTCAGGAGCTTCATGCGAGAGAGCTGTCTATGAGTAATCAGGCGGTCCTTACAATAGGTACAATGAATGCCGGAACAGCCGCAAATGTAATCCCTGATGTTGTGGTTATGGGTGGAAGCATTCGTACCTTTGATGAGGAAACACGAGGATTTTTAAAGAAGAGAATGACAGAGATATCGGAGGGAATAGCAAAGTCATTTAGGGCAGAGGCAGAGGTAACCTTCGGAAGTGGATGCCCTACATTGGTAAACGACAGTGAGCTGTCTCAGTGTGCTTACAGGTATGTAAAGGAATTGTTGGGAGAGGGACATGCGTTTTCTGTTGCGGAGTTGAATGCACTTGGAGGAAATAATCAATCCTCAAAATCAGCCGGCTCAGAGGATTTTGCTTATGTCAGCCAGGAGGTTCCTTCTATTATGCTGGCATTGGCTGCGGGACAGCCGGAGAAGGGTTATAAGTATCCTCAGCATCACCCTATGGTAAAATTTGATGAGGAAGCACTTGACGGTGGTAGTGCTGTATATGCATATACCGCAATGCGTTGGTTAGAGGAACATAGATAATATGGGTCTGATGATGGTTTTTTTAGAAATATTAGGTACAATAGCATTTTCAATCTCAGGAGCCATTGAGGCTATGAAAAAGGAAATGGATATGCTGGGCGTTTTGGTGCTTGGTTTGGTAACAGCAGTAGGAGGAGGTATCCTGAGAGATGTTCTTATGGGTGAGCTTCCTCCGGCAGCCTTTCAAAATCCGCGAAATGCATTGATAGCAATAGGTGCAGCTCTTGCTGCATTTATTGTTGGTGCTGTCATATCAAAGAAAAATAAGGATGTCCATAGTAGAATATGGGATTATACATTACTTATTTCAGATGCGGTAGGTCTTGGAGCCTTTACAGTATTAGGTATTAGATATGTACAGGAGCAATTAGGATATGATAATCCTGTTCTTTTGATGTTTGTTGGAGTTGTAACCGGTGTTGGCGGTGGGGTGATGAGAGATTTATTTGCCGGAAATGTGCCGTTTATATTCCGTAAGCATGTGTATGCAACTGCATCCATTGCCGGAGCTGTGGTTTATCTTTGCTTGGAAAAAACCGGATATGTGGAGCTTTCTGCTGTCATAAGTCTTTTACTGGTATTGGTTATGCGAATTCTTGCAGCAAGGTTTAAATGGAATCTTCCAAGTGTTCACTTAAATATAAAAGAATAATTAAATATCTATGTTGCACCGGTCACCATAATTCCTATTATTCAATGGTTCTTGCAGCTATTTTTGACGGAACATTACATCATGCACTACAATTGATGAACAATAGAATCCGGAGGCAGTCATAGAAAGGTTGGTGCAATATTATGTTGATAGGATTTCTTAGGGCTTTTGCAATTATTTGTGTTGCAATTATTTGTGGAAAATTAGTTTCCAGAGTTAAGCTGCCTGCCATTCTTGGCTGGCTTATCGCAGGTATAATCTTTGGCCCATACCTTGCGGCAGTAGTAGATTTCAATATTACTGATTCACAATGGTACAAAATATTTATTAAGTTTTTTGAGTGCTTTGCAGGAGTAATGATTGGTCGTGAAATCATATTTAAGAAGATTGCAAGCTCCGGAAAACAAATTATTGGAATTACCTTTATACAGTCCATAGGAACATTTATTGTTGTAACCCTTGCCTTTATTGTAGTATTTATGATATCGGATATTCCGATTTATCTGGCATTTGTTTTTGGGGGAATTGCGTTGGCAACCGCGCCGGCTCCTGCTTTATCCATAGTAAATGAGTATCATACCAAGGGACCGGTTACAAAAACACTGATACCCCTCGCTGCAATTGATGATATTATCGGTGTAATCGTTTTTTTTACAGTCGTTTCTATTGTAGGGGGAGTAAAGGGAAATGCCTCAGTTAATCCGATTGTTATAATTAGCATTGTGTTACTGCCTTTTGTTATTGGAATTATAATTGGCTTTATAGCCTCACTTATTATTAAACATTTCCCAAATAATAAAATACGATTTATATTATTGTTGATTTTCCTATGCATATCAACACTGTGTGGTCTACTAATTGACCAATATATATTCAATGCTTTTAAATTGAATTATCTTTTAATTGGAATGTCCTTTAGTGCAGTAATTGCAAATTTATTACCGGAGGAAGAACTTGCAGATACATTAAAGCTATACAATCCAATATTAAATCTGTCACTTATCATTGTCATTGTGAATCTGGGGATGCCTTTGGATTATCGGCTTATTGCAGGTGCAGGAATTTATACTGTTATATACATTATTTCAAGGGCTGTAGGAAAAATAGGATGTGCTTATCTGGGAGGAAGATTGACGAAGGCAGATTCTAATGTGACAAAATACTTGGGATTTACTTTATTGCCTCATTCAGGTGTATCTCTGGTATTTACAGGAATAGCGGTTACAACCTTAACAGCTATAGATACTTCCTTGGCTTCTATTGTTTCAGGAACAATTGTAGCAGCAGCTATCATAAATGAAATAATCGCTGTTATCGTTGCAAAATTGGCTTTTAAATGGGCAAATGAAATTGAAATAAGCCGGTAGCTGATATTTTGCTTTAAATTGCAACTACCGGTTGACACATTTTCAACCGCACTTGGTGGTTGTCAACCGGATTTTATGGTATTTTTAATGCAACGATATCGAAAAAACACATATGTGCATGGCTTTACCTGAATAATAGTTTTGGAGGATGAATATATGATTTTAGCAGATAAAATAATGAATCTGAGAAAGCAACATGGAATGTCTCAGGAGGATTTGGCAAATGAGCTGGGAATAAGCAGACAAAGTGTATCAAAATGGGAGTCGGGAGCTTCAATTCCTGATTTAGATAAGATAATAAAGCTGAGCAATCTTTTTGGGGTTAGCACAGATTTTCTGATAAAAGATGAGATGGAGAATATAGCTTACATGGAACCTTCAGAGGATTCCGGTATTTCAGAGGATGAGGATAATGCTGTAAGCATTTCGGTAGAAATAGCAAATGAATTTATGGAAACTACCCGAAGGGTGGCAGGGAAGATAGGCATTGGAGTTGTACTTTGTATATTATCACCTATTTGCCTTATTTTTCTGGGAGGATTATCTGAATATGGAGGCATGAAGCAGTCAGAAGATTTACTGAGTGGAATCGGGGTTTCAATTCTTTTGATTATAGTGGCAATAGCAGTAGGATTTTTTATCATTTATGGTATGCAGCTGGAAAAATTCAGTTACATAGACAAGGAGCGTATATCACTTGGATATGGCGTCAAGGGAATAGTTGAAAAGAAAAAGGAAAGCTATGAGATGAAATTCAGACGGGATATGGTCATCGGTGTAGTACTTTGTATTATAGGAGTGATACCACTGATCATTACAGGAAGTATGGAAATGGGAAATTTTATCAGTGTCATCTGTGTGGATATATTACTTATTTTAG
>JBJENB010000192.1:3455-4643 GCA_051879975.1 Wujia sp. | reverse complement strand
AAGAATTTTGAAATTTCCAGCTAATTTATACTTGACTTTTCATAGCTGGTCTCCTGCTATTGCTTATCATAGATCAGCCTAAGTCCCTGAAGGGTAAGGTTTGGATCATATATATCTATTTTGTCTGTATTTTCAGAGATTAACTTACCCAGACCTCCGGTTGCAACCACCTTAATATTCTTTAGACCGGATTCTTCCTTCATCTTGGCAATGATATACTCAGTCTGTCCAATATAGCCATAAAATACTCCCGCCTGCATACTGGTTACAGTATCCTTTGCAAGAATTGTATCCGGCTTCATAATTTCTATCTCCGGCAGCTTTGCAGCTCCGTTCCATAGTGCACTGGCAGAAAGTCTGATACCAGGTGAGGTCACTCCCGAATGAAAACTTCCGTCCGCAAGTACTAAATCATGGGTAGTAGCCGTACCAAAGTCAACTACAATAACAGGTCCTCCATACAGCTCATAGGCAGCTACTGCATCCACCAGTCTATCTGCTCCCAATGCCTTTGGATTCGGTATCATAACATTAATTCCTGTCTTTATTCCTGGTGCAACTATGATTGGATTTATGTGTAAATATTTGATTATACCACTTGTTAGAGAATGCATTACATTTGGAACAACGGACGCTATAATAACCGCATCTATGTCTGTCAGCTTCATATTTCTGAGAGAAAGCCAATCTCCAAACATCATTCCATACTCATCCGAGGTACGGGATATTCCGGTGGTCATACGAAATGTATTGACCAATCTGCTTCCATCAAACAAACCAACCGTTATATTTGTATTTCCTACATCAATCGCAAATAACATACTATTCCTCTTCTCTGTCAGAAAAATGTCTGAAAATATTGCTCTAGCTGTTCAAACAATTCCTTTTTTGTTTCCTGAAGCTGTTTAACCTTGAGTACACTTCCTATTTCATCATACAAGATATCTTCCTCATAGGCTTCTGTCTTAATATTAAGATTACCAGCTTCATCAAACTCTAAGATTATAACTCCACCTACATCCTCTGTAAAGAGTACACACATAATCTGTAGCTCTTTTTTTATTATATCAGGCAAACCCTCAAAATCCTCATTGAGATAGTATTTTTGCGTGTACTTTGATGCACTGCACAATACTATATTATCTTGATACATAGTGTCTCCTTTTTTTAAGTATGATGATAAGCTGT